>CAUQGR010000014.1:0-32642 GCA_963517545.1 uncultured Streptococcus sp.
TCTTTCCATTAACTTTATGCTATAAGTATAACACTATATGAAATCGTTGTCAATATTTTTCTGTTGTTTTTTGTCTCTTTTTTTATATTTTTGTTGTTTTTATAGTTCGTTATATAAAAACGAACATATAAACAAACACTACAAACATTTTTTCTGTTCTAGAAACTAAAAAAGCAGACCATTTAAGCCTGCTTTACTATTAATTCTTATATAAATTTCCGATGAAGAAGGAAATGCAATTAAACAACTTACTCTTCATCCATGCTCAAGACGCTGAGGAAGGCTTCTTGCGGAACTTCTACTGATCCGATGGCTTTCATGCGTTTCTTACCAGCTTTTTGTTTTTCAAGGAGTTTACGTTTACGAGAAACGTCACCACCGTAACACTTAGCAAGTACGTTCTTACGAAGGGCCTTGATATCAGTACGAGCCACAATCTTGTGTCCAATAGCCGCTTGGATTGGAACTTCAAATTGTTGACGAGGGATGATTTTCTTGAGCTTATCAACGATGAGTTTCCCACGTTCGTAAGCAAAATCCTTGTGAACGATAAAGCTGAGGGCATCCACTTTGTCTCCATTGAGAAGGATATCCATTTTCACCAGCTTAGATGGGCGGTACTCTGACAATTCATAGTCAAAGCTTGCATAACCACGCGTTGAAGACTTAAGTTTATCAAAGAAGTCAAAGACGATTTCAGCAAGTGGAATTTGATAGATAACATTGACACGATTGTCATCAATATAATCCATAGTCACAAAGTCCCCACGCTTACGCTGAGCTAATTCCATCACTGCTCCAACAAACTCTTGCGGTACCATGATCTGCGCCTTAACATAAGGCTCTTCAATGGTCGCAATCTTAGTTGGGTCTGGGAACTCAGATGGGTTAGACACATCCATAGACTCACCGTCGGTCAAATTAACCTTATAGATAACGGACGGAGCTGTCATGATGAGGTCGATGTTGAACTCACGTTCCAAACGTTCTTGGATAACATCCATATGGAGAAGACCAAGGAAACCACAACGGAAACCAAATCCAAGTGCCTGAGATGTTTCTGGTTCAAACTGAAGACTAGCATCATTCAGTTGCAATTTTTCAAGGGCTTCACGTAGGTCATTGTACTTGTTTGACTCGATAGGATAGAGACCCGCAAAGACCATAGGATTCATCTGCTTGTAGCCATGTAATGGCTCTGCCGCAGGATTGGTTGCCAAGGTAACAGTATCACCCACACGAGTGTCCTGAACCGTCTTGATAGAAGCCGCAATATAACCAACGTCACCAGTCGCAAGGAAATCACGACCAACTGCTTTGGGTGTAAATATACCGACTTCGGTCACATCAAAGGTCTTGCCATTGCTCATAAGCTGAATCTTATCGCCAGGTTTGACCACTCCATCCATGACACGAACTTGGAGGATAACGCCACGGTAAGCATCGTAAACAGAGTCGAAAATCAAGGCCTTAAGTGGCGCCGTCACATCACCCGTTGGTGCTGGTACTTTTTCTACGATTTGCTCAAGGATTTCTTCGATACCGATTCCAGCCTTGGCTGATGCTAAAACTGCTTCACTAGCATCTAAACCAATGACATCCTCAATCTCCGTACGCACTCGCTCTGGATCTGCAGCTGGCAGGTCAATTTTGTTAATGACTGGCATGATTTCCAAATCATTGTCCAAGGCTAGATAAACGTTGGCAAGGGTTTGAGCTTCAATCCCTTGAGCAGCATCGACCACCAAAATCGCCCCCTCACAGGCAGCTAGTGAACGCGAAACTTCATAGGTAAAGTCAACGTGTCCTGGCGTGTCAATCAAGTGGAAAATATAAGTCTCGCCATCTTTTGCCGTGTAATTCAACTCGATGGCATTCAACTTAATGGTAATTCCACGTTCCCGTTCTAGATCCATACTATCCAAAAGCTGGGCCTGCATTTCACGGCTTGAAACCGTCTCTGTTTTTTCCAAAATGCGGTCTGCTAGAGTTGATTTACCGTGGTCAATATGGGCGATAATAGAGAAGTTACGAATCTTCTCCTGTCGTTTTTTCAATTCTTCTAAGTTCATGATTCTCTTCCTTTCAGGGTATCTATTTATTATAAATTGTTTTTGACATTTTGACAAGACCATACCCTGCTAGGAGTACTAATCTTCAGCGACAAAGCCGTCATTTTCGATAAAGTGGTGTTCTGTCATTCCTTGGTCTGTAAAGACAATCCCATGAAGGACACCACCATAAACAGCTCCTCCATCCATTCCAATCTTACCGTCTTCTGTCACCCAAAGCTCAGCTGTACCGCGTTCTTGCTTTAACAAACCATAAACTGGCGTATGACCAAAGACAATGATTTTTCCAGTATGATTTTCTGCTTCGTGGAATGGTTTTCTGAGCCAGACTTTCTTGTAATCTGTGGTTTCATGCCAGTCATCCAAAGTCAAATCAATACCTGCGTGAACAAAGATATACTTGTCTGTCTCTACCACAAATGGCATTTGACGAATAAATTCGACCAAGTCTGCCGCTTCAGTAGCAACACGCTTGGCATCCTCCACTCCATCAACTGGTGCATCCAAGGGACGACCTAGGATAGAGTTAATGGTTGTATCTCCACCATTACGACGATAGTGGTCATAGCTTTCTTCTGGGTCATCGAGCCAAGTCAGAAACATATACTCGTGGTTTCCTGATAAACAGATAGCCCCTTGATTGTCCACTAAGTTCTTAACCATTTCAAGAACACGGCGACTATCCTCACCGCGGTCAATCAAGTCCCCTAGAAATAGCAACTGGGTCTGGCCATCCCATGTTTTGAGAAGGTCTTCCAGCATCCCAGCTTTTCCGTGAACATCTCCAATTACATAATAGTCTGTCATCTTATTTCTCCCTGTTTCTCAACAATTCTCTGGCTTGCGTCAGGGCTGCTTCTGTCACATCATCACCTGCCAACATCTTGGCAACTTCTTCCACTCGCTCTTCAACCGTCAAGAGACGAACAGTCGAAACTGTTGAATGGTCATTGCTAATCTTCTCAATAAAGAATTGATAATCCGCAATCGCAATCACTTGTGGCAAATGGGAAATCGCCAGTACCTGACCATGTTGGCCAATCTTGTGAATCTTCTGTGCAATGGCCTGAGCTACACGACCTGAAACTCCTGTATCCACCTCATCAAAGACAATGCTGGTCTTACCTTCTTTACGTGAAAAGGCAGATTTAATAGCTAGCATGAGACGGGATAATTCCCCGCCAGACGCAACCTTGACCAAGGGTTTAAAATCTTCGCCAGGGTTGGTTGAAATGTAAAACTCAACCATTTCATTGCCCTCACGACTGAATTTGCCCTTGCTAAAACGAACCTGAAACTGGGCTTTTTCCATATAAAGATCTTGCAGTTCTTGTTTAATCTCTGCTTCGAGCTGCTGAGCCAAGTCATGACGAGCAGAGGCAAGTTGACCAGCCAAATCAACAAGATTGACTTCCAATTTCTTAAGCTCTGCTTCCATGTCCTCAGATGAAAGGTTATTGCCTGTCAAGAGATTGTATTCTTCCGTAATCTTGGCACAATAAAGCAAGACATCATCTACAGTCCCACCATACTTACGGGTAATGGTATGAAGGAGGTCCAAACGATTCTCGACCTGCATGAGGCGATTACCATCAAAATCTAGATCCTCAATGATTGCTTCCAAACGTTTGCTAATATCTTCTAAGACATAGTAGGTCTCAGACAGAGAGCTTGAAATTTCACGGTATTCAGGGTCATACTCTTCGACACTTTCCATGTCATTCATGGCTGAACGAACATTGGCTAGACTTGAAAAATCTTCATTGTCCAACATACTGTAGGCATTGGTCAGGGTATCCGCAATATTTTTATGGTTGAGGAGTTTATCTCGCTCTTGGTTGAGAGCCAAGTCTTCACCAGCTTGCAAGTTTGCTGCCTCAATCTCTGCCGTTTGAAATTCCAACATTTCAATACGAGCCTTATGTTCCTGTTGGTTTTTCTTGACTTCCAGAACCTGCTTACGCATTTTTCGATAGGCATCAAAACTCGTCTGGTAGGTTTCTTTTAAGTCCCAAAAAGCTGCATCGCCAAATTCATCCAACATCTGGATGTGCAATTGAGGACGCATTAACTCCTCTTGGTCATGCTGACCATGAATATCTACAAGATGTTGCCCAATAGCACGCAAAACAGACAGATTAACCATCTGACCATTTACACGGCTGATACTACGACCATTTTGCAAGATTTCCCGACGGATGATAATTTCATCACCCAATTCCAAACCTTGCTCATCAAAAATTTCCTGTAAAAGGCGACTATTCTCAACTGAGAAAAGCCCCTCAATCTCTGCCTTTGGCGCACCATGACGAATAACATCTGTCGTCGCACGAGCTCCCAACATCATATTCATGGCATCAATGATAATCGACTTCCCTGCACCCGTTTCACCAGTCAGGACAGTCATTCCCTTTTCAAAATTGAGGGAAATAGCCTCAATAATGGCAAAGTTTTTTATCGAAATTTCAAGTAACATATAGACCTACCAATTTTTTACTTGTTCAAAGATTTCCTCAGCTAGACTTTCACTTCTGGCAATGACTAAAATCGAGCTATCATCAGCCAAACAGCTAAAAATCTTGTCCGCAAAAGTCTCGGTTAACTGAGCTTTTACAAAAGCCGTATTTCCTGGAATCACTTGGAGATTGATCATCTTGTCCATCAATTCAGCCGATTCGATATTGTCTTCAGCCAGTTGCAAACTTTTTACGATTGATTTTGGTAATTCATAGACATAGGTGTTGTCTCTCAAAGGAATTTTGACAATACCTAATTCTTTTATATCTCGGGATATCGTTGCCTGAGTGGCAGTGATACCTGCCTCTTTCAAATGTTCTACAATTTCTTCTTGTGTACCGATTTGATAATCTGTCACAAATCGTCTAATTTTTTCAAGTCTCTCTTTTTTATTCATTTTTAAATTGACTATGCGCCCTCTCTACTACTTCTTCAATTTCAGCAAGAACCTGATTGCTTGCTGACTCTTCTTTTTTCAAATACGCTAAAAATTCAATATTTCCATGACCACCTTGGATAGGAGAAAAGTCCAAACCAAGGACTGAAAAGCCTTCCTCTACTGCCATAACTGTGACAGATTCAAGGACATTTTGGTGCACCTTAGCATCTCGAATAATTCCATTTTTCCCGATTTGCTCACGTCCTGCTTCAAACTGAGGCTTAACCAGAGCCACAACCTGCCCTTGATCTGCCAAGACTCGGTGCAAGGCTGGCAAAATCAGACTGAGGGAAATGAAACTCACATCAATACTGGCAAAGCTCGGTTCCTGCTCGAAATCAGTCTTTTCAGCATAGCGGAAATTAAACTGCTCCATGCTGACAACTCGTGGGTCTTGGCGTAATTTCCAAGCCAACTGATTGGTACCGACATCGACTGCAAAGACTAACTCAGCACCATTCTGCAACATGACGTCTGTAAAGCCCCCGGTAGAAGCACCGATATCAATTGTGGTCGCTCCATCAACTGACAAATCAAAGACCTGCAAGGCCTTTTCTAATTTCAAGCCACCACGGCTGACATACTTGAGTTTTTCACCCTTGAGTTTTAGCTCGGTGTCATCTGGGATTTTCTCTCCTGGTTTGTCAAAACGTTCTCCATTCAGGACTGCTACTACTAGACCAGCCATGACACCGCGCTTGGCCTGTTCTCGCGTTTCAAACAAGCCCTGTTTATAAGCTAGTACATCCACTCTTTCCTTAGCCATTGATTCTCAAACTTTCTACTACACTTACAATTGATTCTATCTCAAAGGGAACTTGCTGGGCAATTTCTTCTAATTTGGCATTAGCTTGATCTAGGGTTTGGTTACAAAAGGCAATGGCCTCTTCCAAGCCCAACAAGGCAGGATAGGTTGATTTTTCAGCCTGTAAATCCTTTTGCGGAGTCTTGCCGATTTCCTCAAAACTAGCTGTCACATCAAGCACATCGTCTCTGACTTGAAAAGCAAGCCCTATTAATTCGCCAACAGTTTTCAGCTTTTCTTGTATTTCAGGTGCCAATTCAGCAATAATAGCAGCTGCTTGGAAGGGATAAGCTAGTAACTTCCCAGTTTTATTAGCATGAATGGTCTGAAGTTCTTTCAAAGACAAATGCTGATGTTCGCCTTCCATGTCCAAAACCTGCCCTGCCACCATGCCTAAACTTCCTGAAGCAAGCGATAAGTTAGCAATCAAGTCCACCTTAATCTGACTTGGCAAATCTGCCTGCGCAATCACGGCATAAGGATCTAGGAATAAGGCATCTCCAGCCAAAATGGCCATTGCTTCGCCAAATTTCTTATGATTGGTCAAACGCCCCCGACGGTAATCATCATCATCCATGGCAGGAAGATCATCGTGAATTAAGCTCCCTGTATGAATCATTTCCAAGGCCGCGGCCACCTGCGCGTGAGCAGGTTTAATAGCGACCTGCAAGGCTTCCAGAGCTTCTAACAAGAGAAAAGGTCGAATACGCTTGCCACCAGCATGAACGGAATAGAGAACAGACTCTCGTAAACTAGAAGCAAACTGCTGGTCTCCATAAAAATCTTCCAAAGCAGACTCGACAAGAGCTAATTTTTCTTGCTTCTTCATTCAAAATCACTTTCTGTTCCGTCTTCTTGCATGACCTTGACCAAGGTCTTTTCAGCCTTGTCCAGCGTCGCTTGGAGCTCTTTTGACAAGACCATGCCCTTTTGAAAGGCAGCAATCGCATCTTCCAGAGCAATTTCACCATTTTCCAAACTTTGGACAATGGTCTCTAGTTCTGCTAGATTTTCCTCAAATTTCTTTTGTTTTGACATCTTTAACCTCTAATTCTACTTGACCATCTCGCATCAAAAGCGTCACTTGGTCTTTTTTCTTCAAACTCTCAACCGAATCGATAACTGACTCTTCTTTTTTGACAATAGCATAGCCACGCGCCACGATACGACTGGTATCCAACATAAGTAAGGCTTCTGATAATCTCTTGACTTCAGCAACCTTGGCATCATAAACCAGCGCCATTTGGCTACGTAAGAGCTTGTCCAACTGACCTAGGCGGTCTTGATAGCGTTGGATTTTGGTAATAGGTGATAACTGAACCAGACGATGAGTCCTTGCTTGGACTAGCTGTTTGTTATCAGAAATCTGTGTTCGCAAACTTTGTTTTAATCGCAGTTGCAATTGGTCCAATCGTTGCAAATAACCATCATACAAACGCTCTGGCTGTCTAAAGATGACTGACTGACTGCATTTTTTCAAAGCTTCTTGTTTCTTAGATAGGACATTTCGGACTGCCGTTGCCATCCGCTTTTCCTGATTTTGCAAATGAGCTAACACATCCAACTTGGTCGCAGGTGTTGCTAGTTCAGCAGCAGCTGTTGGCGTTGCAGCCCGTCTATCTGCCACAAAATCTGCCAAGGTCACATCCGTCTCATGCCCCACACTAGAAATGATTGGCAAACGAGATTCAAAAATAGCCCGTACCACAATTTCTTCGTTAAAGGCCCAGAGATCCTCTATGGAACCACCACCACGGCCAATAATCAGCAAGTCCAAATCGTCACGTTGATTAGCACGCGCAATATTCCGTGCTATTTCCTCTGCCGCTCCATCTCCTTGAACCTTGGTCGGATAAAGAAGGATGTCCACACCTGGAAAGCGCCTGCTGACAGTCGTGATAATATCTCGAATCACGGCTCCACTGCGACTGGTTACTACACCAATTCTCTTAGAAAATTGGGGCAGAGGTTGCTTGAAGCGTTCTTGAAACAGGCCTTCTTCTGTCAATTTTTTCTTGAGTTGTTCAAACTGAATCGCAAGCGCACCAACTCCATCAGGCTCAGCCTTTTCAATGATGATGGAGTAGCTACCACTCGGTTCATAGACCTGCACGCGCCCAATCACATTGATTTTCATTCCTTCTTCAAGGTCGAAGCCTAATTTCTGATAAATCCCAGACCAGATGGTCGCTTGAATAACTGCATGGTCATCTTTTAGGGAGAAATATTGGTGAGTAGGTCGTTTACGAAAGTTGGAAACTTGACCAGTTAAATAGACCCGTTCCAAGTAAGGGTCTTTATCGAATTTCATTTTCAGATACTTGGTCAAAGTTGTTACCGATAAATACTTTTCCATCTCCACCTACTATTCATTTTCTTGCTCTTTCATGGGTATTATTATACCAAAAATATGCCTAAAAATCTTCATTTATGTACCATTATGAGGGAAAAATAGAAAAAGGAGGCAAGGCCTCCACATCTGATTATTTGCTGTTTCGAGCTTCTTCCAAAATCTTAGCAATCTTGGTCGTCAAAAGGTCGATAGCAACAGTATTGCTGACCCCCTCAGGAATGACGATATCCGCATAACGCTTGGTTGGCTCGATAAACTGGTGGTACATAGGTTTGACCACACCTAAGTACTGGTCAATAACGCTGTCAAGACTACGGCCACGCTCCTCCATATCACGCTTGATACGACGAATAATGCGCACATCATCATCCGTATCCACAAAAATCTTGATATCCATCAAATCGCGCAGACGCTTGTCCTCCAAGACCAAAATCCCCTCAACGATAAAGACATCTTGAGGCTCCTGACGATAGGTCTTGCTACTCCGTGTATGCTCTGTATAGTCATAGGTCGGAATATCCACTGGACGACCTGCCAACAATTCCTTAATCTGCTCGATCATCAAGTCTGTATCAAAGGCAAAAGGATGGTCGTAGTTGGTTTTGACACGCTCTTCAAAGGTCAAATGAGACTGATCCTTGTAGTATGAATCATGCTCAATCATGGAAATCTTTTCATCAGGAAAATGCGATAAAATGGCTCTTGAAACACTGGTCTTACCTCCACCAGAACCACCTGTCACTCCGATAATGATTGGTCTATTTTGCATGCTATCCTCCGTTTTTTTATCCGTCGTCTATTCTATCACATTTTTTGTAAAATTTATAGTCTGATTTGGATAGTCTAGGGGAAGAATTCCAATCCCTACACCCCAGTTAGACTAGCTAAAAACCTTCCTTGGCTTATAGAGATTGTCCCGTTTTTCTAAAATTGCTAACAATTTATCGCCTTCAAAGGCAGCTAATTCCTTATCCGACTGCTCTAGCTCGATAAAGCGACCAAAACTCACTTCTGCAGCCTCTTCTGGACTTAGGAAAACTTTGACAAGGTCCCCCGTCCCAATCTCTAAAGGATGGAGAAAATCTAATTGCCCATCCTCCACTTTTGCAGCAATTTCTTCCAAGGTAAGGGCATCCTCAAATTGCAAACCTGCTGCACTAGTCCGAGTCAAATGGGACATATGGGCCGCATAACCAAGCTTCTCACCTAAATCAACCGATAAGGTACGGATGTAAGTTCCCTTACTGCATTTCACACGAAAAGTAAAGCGTGCAAGTTCGCCCTCATAAGAAATCGGACTGGTTCGTTCAAATTGATAAATGGTCACCTGACGTTCTGGACGCTCCACTTCCTGACCAGCACGCGCATACTCATAAAGCTTACGACCATTAACCTTGACAGCCGAATACATAGGCGGAATCTGAGTAATAGGCCCAGTCAGACTCGCAATTGCTTCATCGACAAGCTTTTCATCCAAGGGCGACAAAACAGGTGTTTCTGCGATCACTTCTCCACTAGCATCCTCGGTCGTCGTTGAATATCCAAGAGTGATTTCCCCCTCATAGACCTTGCCCTCGTCCTGCATAAACTCGACCATGCGTGTCGCCTTGCCAACCGCAATGGGCAAAACACCCACCACATCCGGATCCAAGGTCCCACCATGACCAATCTTCTTGGTTCCCAAAATCTTACGCAGTTTAAAAACCGCATCATGCGAAGTCATCCCCGCTTCTTTTTTTAAGTTGATAATACCGTTCATTTTTGCTTTCTACTCCCCCTTCAATGCTTCAAACTTCGCTTTCATGGTTGGATTTTTCCGGGTCAATTTTTTAACTGAAACATCTTCCAATTTGTTGTTAGCTAGACGGAGTTGGTTTTCGGATGTGGTTAGGAATTTCTTAACCTCTTCCATGCGTTTGATGGCCTTGTCGATTTCATCAATAGCTTTACCAAAATTGGTTGAAGCAGAGTTGTAGTTCTTGGCAAAGGCTAGTTTAAAGGCGTCCAAGTCTTCTTCAAAATGCGTAATATCGATATTTTGCTCCCGAACTAAGGCCAACTCCTGCTTGTATTTCAAAGAATTAAGCGCCGCATTACGCAAGAGTCCAATCAGCTGAATAAAGAACTGAGGACGAACCACATACATCTTTTTATACTCGTGACTAACGTCAACAATCCCTGTGTTAAAGTAGTCGTTATCTGCCTCAAGCATGGTCACCAACACGGCATACTCACAGTTCTTTTCACGACGGTCCTTGTCCAATTCCTTATAAAAATCTGCATTCTTATGCTTCTTCTCTGTCCCGTCCGCTTCATTTTTCATCTCAAACATGATAGAAATGATTTCGACACCAGTTTCATCACATTCACGGAAGATAAAGTCCCCCTTAGACCCACGCGCAGAGACCTTGTTATCCTTCTCAAAGTAAGCATTTGGAAAAGCGAAACTACGGACCTTGTTAAACTCACTTTCCGCATAGTGTTCCAAACTTTCCCCGATGGCTTTTGTGGATTGTTGAGCTTTGAAATTCTTATAAAACTCGACTTGTTCACTTGCTGCCTTGAGCTGTGCTTCATAGTTTTGTTTAACAGAAGCAAGAGAGAGTTCGTTTTCTTTTTCTTGCAAGAGGAGCTGATTTTTAACCTGGTCTCGTTCTTTTTCTAGGTCAGAGAGGGTCTTCTGTAGTTGATTTTCATGCTCCAAACGCAAGGTAGCTAATTGGTTTTCCAAGGCCTGTACTTCCTTGTCCTTGGCCAAGAGAGCCTGATGACTTGTCTGTTCAACTTCTTTCTTGGCCAACTCTTTCTCTGTATCAAAGTTTTGAATTTGACTCTGCAATTGTGCGATTTCTTGGTCTTTTTGAGCTAGTTTAGACTGTTGCTCATTCATGGCCTTTTGCTCAACCAAGGCCAGTTCCTGCCTCATTCGATCGTGTAATTCCTTATCAAACTCTGCCGTTCTCACTTGAGACAATAGTTCAGCATACTGACTTTCATTTACTGTAAAGACTTCCCCACAGTTAGGGCATTTGATTTCGTTCATAACCTTCCTCTTTCTAGACTTCTGTAACCATTATATCATGCCTGAGGAAAAATCAAAAACAGTGAGCCAAAACCCACTGTTTATATTTTTTACTTTAAATTTTTTCCAAGGCCAAGCGCAAGTCTTCAATCAAATCCTCTACATTTTCAAGTCCGATTGACAAACGGATTTGGTTTGGTGTGACACCTGCTGCTTCCAGGTCTTTTTCTGGCAATTGACCGTGAGTAGTTGTTGCTGGATGGACAACAAGAGACTTGGCATCTGCCACGTTCGCAAGGTCAGAGAAGATTTCCAAATTATCAATCACCTTGCGTGCTTCTGCATCCCCACCTTTGACATGGAATGTAAAGATTGAACCCACACCTTTTGGCAAATATTTCTCAGCCAAGGCATGGTAAGGACTGTCTGCTAGTTTTGGATAGTTGACCTTTTCTACCTTAGGATGGTTGACAAGGAAATCAACAATTTTCTCTGCATTTTGCACATGGCGTTCCACACGAAGTGAAAGAGTTTCAAGCCCTTGGAGCAAGAGGAAGGCATTAAATGGTGACAAGGCCGCCCCTGTATCACGAAGCAATTGGACACGAACAGCGATAATAAAGGCTGCAGCACCCACATCACGAGTATAGCTCAAGTTATGGTAGCTTGGATCTTCCTCAACAAATTGAGGGAATTTCCCTGATGCTTCCCAATCAAAACGACCACTGTCAACAATCACTCCTCCAATAGTTGTACCATGTCCACCGATAAACTTAGTCGCTGAGTGAATGGCAATATCTACACCGTGAGAGAAGACGTTAATCAAATATGGTGTGGCAAAGGTATTGTCAGAAACAAGAGGAATCTGGTGTTTATGCGCAATCTCAGCCAATTTTTCCAAGTCAGGAATGTTAATCAAAGGGTTACCCAAGGTTTCAATCAAGACAAGCTTGGTATTGTCATTGATAGCTGCTTCTACTTCCTCCAAATTATCCACATCGACAAAGGTTGTTGTGATACCATAACGAGGAAGGGTTTCTTTCAAGAGGTTGAAGGTCCCACCGTAAATAGTTGACGCAGCCACCACATGGTCACCTGCGTGAGCAAGCGCCAAAATAGTATAAGTTACTGCGGCCATACCTGATGCTGTTGCAAGAGCTCCGACACCACCTTCAAGAGCAGCTATTCTTTCTTCAAAAGCAGCTGTTGTAGGGTTGGTAATACGAGTATAGATGTTGCCTGGTTTTCTCAAAGCAAACAAATCAGCACCTTCCTGCGTATCATCAAAAACGAAGGATGTTGTTTGATAAATCGGCACTGCACGAGACTTGGTAGCTGGATCCACAACTTGACCAGCATGTAGTTGTAGAGTTTCAAATTTAAAATCACGAGTCATAAGGCGACCTCCAAATAGTTTGATTAAGGATATTGTAGCACTATCGACCTATCTTGACTAATACCTCTTTTCTATATTTTGATATAATGAATGGCTATTGCTTCTTACAAAATCGAAAAAAGCACGATTCAATCGTGCTCATTTCCTTAATCTACATAAGTATCTTCGTTTTTATTGAGGAAGGCGTATGGAAGACCCATCAAGAGACCGCCTCCGATAAAGTTTCCGATGAAGGTTACTCCCCAGTGACGGAGCATATTTCCAACACCGAAGTTAGCAATTGAATCCGCAGCAACACTGAATTTCACAATCGCGAAAGAAGCAAAGTTCGCAGCAATGTGCTCGTTTGTTAAGAATACAAACATGTAAATTGCTGATAAAACCAGCCAAAGTTTGGCACCACCATCTTTAACCAAAACAAATGAAAGAATGGCAATGTTTACAAAGATATTGGCTAAAATACCTTCAAGTAAGACTAGCTCATTTGAACGGCCTAACTTCATCTCAACAACCCCCGAGATGAAACTATCGTGTGTCAGATGTGCATAGGCTGCTGAGTGAGCGAATCCCCAACCTGCTATCAAGGCTCCGATAAGGTTGAACAAGGTACAGTATAGTAAAATCTCTGCTGTTTTTCTCCAAGAGATTTTTTTCAAGAAACTACCGGCAGTCAAGAACATCATGTTTGATGTTACCAACTCAGCATTCAAGAAAACAATGTAGGCCAATCCCCAAGCGAAAACAAATGGGAAGAGGAAGCGTCCACTACCTGGTGCAATTTTATTAATCAAGTCAGCCCCAACTGCACCAGCAGCAGTACTGAAGGTTAAAAATGCACCTGCGAACATAGAACGAATCGCATACTTAAATTTGCTTTGACTATAAAGACTTTCCTTCTTCTTGCAAGCAAATTCAATCTTTGAGATAAATTCTGAAGAAACCATAATAAACTCCTAAAATTTTTTTACCTGATAATTATATCACAAACTTTTGGCTTTAGGAAGCGTTTTCTGTATTTCATAAAAGTTTATTTTTATGAAAAGCTTAAAAAATCAGTGAAATCCAGGATTTCACTGATTTGCATTAATAAAATTGTTTATATGGTTGATTGAAAGCTGTTAGGATTTCATCAGATGTTTGTGAATAATCTTTTGTTTCTTTCAAATCGCCTTTTACAATAATACGTTCTGTAGCGGCAAGGTCTTCACAGGTTACTAATGTAATCTCATTGACCCCATCTCTATCATCAACTTCATCAACACGATCCGGTGTAACCCGTTTGACTTCACGTATTTCATAAGTATAAACTTTATTTTTATCGGTTAGATAAATCTTCATACCATTTTTAGCGTTATCTAAAGGAGAAAATAACATTTTATTAGCATTATCAACACCAAAGATATGGTGGCTAGCTAGACTATAATTTCCTTTCCCCATCACTTGATCGCGTTTCATCGTACCAGCACCATAGAAGAGATTGACATTATCAAGCCCTTTAAAAATTGGCAGATTCATTTCTAATTCAGGAACTGCAATTCCGCCGATAACTGGTAATTTTTGAGCATCCCATTGAGAAGCTAGAACAGCTTCCGAAGAAATCGCTTTGACAGAATCAAAATCAAAATTTCCTTCTGTATCCTGATTTTCTTCTATTTTTTCTTTTGATACCTGACTGACTTGGTATTTATTGGTATTCCAAACTATGAAAATATCACGAATTTTAGCATTAAAAATCAAAGCAATTGATAGTAGTATCAGAAATCCTGCCAGGATATTTGTCAGCAGATTTTTCCGTTTGTTTTTCTTTTTATTATTTTTTTGAGACATTATGCTTTACCTTCTGTTTCGTTTTCTGTCCCAACTTCTTCTTTTTCTGCCGCTGCAACCGTTGTAAAGGTCACAATTTTAGCATCTTGATCCAGGCGCATTACTTTAACTCCCATAGTTGAGCGTCCTGTTTGTGAAATATTGGCAACATTGGTTCGAATCATGACACCTGTATCAGTGATAATCATCAAGTCTTCATCACCTTTCACAGTCAAGAGACCTGATAGAGGACCATTTTTCTCAGCCACATTTGCCGTCTTCATCCCTTTACCACCACGACCTTTTGTTGGATATTCAGTCGCGACTGTACGCTTACCATATCCTTTTTCTGTGATGATAAGAACCTCGTCCTGGTCTGTAATCACACTAGCACCAACAACTGTGTCTCCATCACGAAGGTTAACACCTTTCACACCAGTGGCGATACGACTCATGCCACGAACAGCTGATTGATTAAAGCGAACTGCATAACCAAACTTGGTACCAATGATAATATCCGTATCTTCTTCCGTCAACAAGACATTAATCAACTCATCTTCATCCTTGAGGTTCAAAGCCTTGAGACCATTCTGGCGAATGTTAGCAAATTCCTTGACGCTGGTTCGCTTCACAATACCATGACGGGTTGTGAAGAAGAGGTAAGCATCATCACTGCGTTCAGACTCAACATTGATGATGGTTTGAATACTTTCGCCTTCATCCAATTTCAAAAGATTGACAATTGGCAATCCCTTAGCAGTACGGCCATACTCAGGAATTTCATAGCCTTTCAGGCGATAGACGCGTCCTTTATTTGTGAAGAAGAGCAGGTGATCATGGGTGCTAGTTGACACTAACTCTCGGACAAAATCGTCATCCTTAACACCTGTTCCTTGAACACCGCGGCCACCACGTTTTTGAGCAGTAAACTCAGCTTGGTCCAGACGTTTAATGTAGCCTTTGTTAGAAAGCGTAATTAAAACATCCGATTCTTCAATCAAATCTTCATCTTCAAGACTCAAAACTTCACCAACCATCAACTCTGTACGACGTTGGTCGCCAAACTTACGCTTAACTTCATCCAATTCGTCTTTGATGATTTGAGAAACACGTTCTGGCTTAGCCAGAATATCCGCCAAATCCGCAATCAGAGCCAAGAGATCATCATATTCAGACTGAATCTTATCGCGTTCCAAACCTGTCAAACGACGAAGGCGCATATCTAGGATAGCTTGACTTTGTCGTTCAGAAAGCTTAAACTTACTCATCAACTCGGCTTGGGCTTCCGCATCCGTTTCACTAGCACGGATAATACGAATCACTTCGTCGATATGGTCTAGCGCAATCAAGAGACCTTCTAAGATATGAGCACGTGCTTCCGCTTTTTCCTTATCAAAACGAGTACGACGAACAACCACTTCTTTTTGGTGCTCAATGTAAGCATCCAAAATCTTACGAAGGGACAAAATCTTTGGTACACCATTTTGAATAGCCAGCATATTGAAACCAAAGTTGGTTTGCATCTGGGTCATCTTGAAAAGATT
This sequence comes from uncultured Streptococcus sp., assembly GCA_963517545.1. Lineage (GTDB taxonomy): Bacteria > Bacillota > Bacilli > Lactobacillales > Streptococcaceae > Streptococcus. The sequence goes on from CAUQGR010000014.1 coordinate 15,955, forward strand.
GTTAAGGATAACATTGGCTGAGGCATCACGCTTGACCTCAATCACGAAACGAACTCCTTCACGGTTTGACTCATCACGAACCGCTGTAATCCCTTCAATACGTTTTTCCTGAACCAAACGAACAATATGCTCATGCACCTTGGTTTTATTGACCATGTAAGGAAATTCCGTTACAACGATTCGTTCACGACCAGTCTTAGTTTCTTCGATTTCAGTACGAGAACGAAGGACAATAGAACCTTTACCTGTTTCATAAGCCTTATGAATGCCTGATTTCCCCATGACAAGGGCACCTGTTGGAAAATCAGGACCAGGCAAGACTTCCATCAAGTCCTTGGTAGTCACTTCAGGATTGTCCATGACCAACTTCACTGCATCAATGGTTTCTCCCAAGTTGTGAGGGGGAATATTGGTTGCCATCCCAACGGCGATACCAGTTGCTCCATTGACTAAAAGATTTGGAAAACGAGCTGGCAAGACCAAGGGTTCACGTTCATTGGCATCATAGTTATCGACGAAATCAACTGTATTTTTATTGATGTCACGAAGCATTTCCAGAGCAATCTTGCTCATGCGTGCCTCTGTATAACGCTGGGCGGCAGCACCGTCTCCATCCATGGAACCAAAGTTTCCATGTCCATCTACAAGCATGTAACGGTAGCTCCACCATTGAGCCATACGAACCATAGCTTCATAGATAGAGGAATCCCCATGTGGGTGGTATTTACCCATGACATCCCCTGTAATACGCGCAGACTTTTTATGGGGTTTATCTGGAGTAACACCCAATTCATTCATTCCATAGAGAATCCGACGGTGAACAGGTTTCAAGCCATCTCGAACATCAGGAAGAGCCCGCGCTACGATAACACTCATGGCGTAATCGATAAAGCTCGTCTTCATCTCCTTTGTCAGATTGACATTCACTAAATTTCTATCCTGCATTAATAAATGCCTCATTTCACTATTAGTAATTAATAATATTATACCATAATGTCCGCCATATTTCAGGTATCCAAATTAGCTAAAACGTTTACATCAAGAACTCCAAGGCATATTCGTGACAAAGCTTTTTAAAAGTGATAGAATTAAAATAACTGGGGAAATCCCTGAATAAAATTAAGGAGATGTTTAGAACAATGACTTCAACTAAACAACACAAAAAAGTTATCCTTGTCGGAGATGGTGCTGTAGGTTCATCTTACGCTTTTGCACTTGTTAACCAAGGAATTGCACAAGAGCTTGGAATTATCGAAATTCCACAATTGCATGAAAAAGCTGTTGGTGACGCGCTTGACCTTAGTCACGCCCTTGCCTTCACTTCACCTAAAAAAATCTATGCAGCTCAATACTCTGACTGTGCAGACGCTGACCTTGTTGTAATCACTGCAGGTGCTCCTCAAAAACCAGGTGAAACTCGTCTTGACCTTGTAGGTAAAAACCTTGCTATCAACAAATCAATCGTAACTCAAGTTGTTGAATCAGGTTTCAAAGGTATCTTCCTTGTTGCTGCTAACCCAGTTGATGTCTTGACTTACTCAACTTGGAAATTCTCTGGATTCCCTAAAGAACGCGTTATCGGTTCAGGTACTTCACTTGACTCAGCTCGTTTCCGTCAAGCACTTGCTGAAAAATTGGATGTAGATGCTCGTTCAGTTCACGCTTACATCATGGGTGAACACGGTGACTCTGAGTTCGCTGTTTGGTCACACGCAAACATCGCTGGTGTAAACCTTGAAGAATTCCTTAAAGACACTCAAAATGTTCAAGAAGCTGAATTGATTGAATTGTTCGAAGGTGTTCGTGATGCAGCCTACACAATCATCAATAAAAAAGGTGCAACATACTACGGTATTGCAGTAGCCCTTGCTCGTATCACTAAAGCAATCCTTGACGACGAAAACGCAGTACTTCCACTTTCAGTATTCCAAGAAGGTCAATACGGAGTTGAGAACGTCTTTATCGGTCAACCAGCTGTTGTTGGTGCACATGGTATCGTTCGTCCTGTAAATATCCCATTGAACGATGCAGAAACTCAAAAAATGCAAGCATCTGCTAAAGAATTGCAAGCTATCATTGACGAAGCATGGAAAAACCCAGAATTCCAAGCAGCTTCAAAAAACTAATTTAACTATAGACAACTCCTTGAATCATCAGGGAGTTGTTTTTTATCTATATTATAGTAGATTGAAATAAGATAGGAACAAATTAATTTCTAGAAATGTTTGAGCAGTCACGGCGTACTATTCTAACTTCAATCCATTATAAAAACTAAACATTTTATGAAATTTTCGTTCAAAAAACAACATCCCTTTAAAAGCTATCATGTCATGGCTTGGGCATGAAGATGCTAAGAAGGCCAATCAGATTTATACTCACATCACAAATAGCATGAAGCAAGCAGTGATCGATTCACTTGATACCGTTGCATTCAAACTTTGATCATATACAAAAAAAGCCCATCATACAGGCTAGAAAGCTTGATATGATAGGCTATTTTTCTATTACTTAACGTACTGTGCGGATACGCATTGTGTTTGTACGAACAGCTTCTCCAAGTGGTACACCAGCTACGATAACGATATCGTCACCTGACTCAACAAGACCTGCTTCAACTGCTTTACGTTCAGCGATTTCGAACATATCGTCAGTTGATGATGGAGCATCTGTCAACATTGGGATAACACCCCAGTTCAACATCAATCCACGTTCTGTCAATTCGTCGAATGTCAATGCCAAGATGTCAGCATTTGGACGGTATTTAGAGATCAAACGTGCAGTGTGACCTGTCTTAGTAAGAGTTACAACCAATTTAATATCCATTGAGTTAGTAGCATCTTTAACAGCTGAAGCCATTACTTCTGTCTTAGAGTTACGTTCAAATGAATCTGAGTTCAAACGTCCGTATTCGTTAAGAAGAGTTTGAGCGTTCTTGTCAATTGTAGCCATTGTAGTTACTGACTCAAGTGGGTATTTACCGTTTGCAGACTCACCTGAAAGCATTGTTGCGTCAGTTCCGTCGATAACAGCGTTAAATACGTCTGATACTTCTGAACGAGTTGCACGTGGTTTTTCAGTCATTGTTTCAAGCATGTTTGTTGCAGTGATAACAACTTTACCTGCAGCATTGACTTTAGTGATGATCATTTTTTGGTAAACTGGAACCATTTCGAATGGTACTTCGATACCCATGTCACCACGAGCGATCATGATACCATCAGCAGCTTCGATGATTTCATCCAAGTTATCGATACCTTGTTGGTTTTCGATTTTAGCGAACAATTGAACGTGTCCGTTTCCAGTTTCTTCACAGATTGCACGAACTTCGTTCACGTCTTTTGCAGTACGTACGAATGAAATCGCGATGAAGTTGATACCTTGTTCAAGACCGAAGCGGATGTCATCGTTATCGCGTTCAGCAAGAGCTGGGAAAGGAATTTTAGTGTTAGGGATATTAACACCTTTTTGTTTAGCGATTACGCCATCGTTTTCAACTTCAACTTCAAATTCACGAGTTGCATCATCTTTAGCAACCACACGAAGACCAAGTTTACCATCGTCAACCAAAACTTGACGACCAACTTCAACATCATCATAGATATCAAGAGCACCAGCAACGTTCAATGCAATCACTTCACGAGTTGATTTGATTCCTTGTTTAGTTGCAACACGGATTTTCTCACCAGTTTTGTATGAATACTCTTTAGCTTCACCTTCGAACAATTCTGTACGGATTTCTGGTCCTTTTGTATCAAGAAGGAAACCAACTTTTTTACCTGCAAGTTTTTCAGCAAGTTTAACAGTTGCCATACGCTCACCTTGTTCTTGGTGGTCACCGTGTGAGAAGTTGAAACGGAATGTGTTAGCACCAGCTTCAATCAATTTAGCAATGTTTTTAGCTGAAGCTTCAACATCAAGTTTTTCACCCCAGTATCCGTCATCACCAAATTTTTTACCACCACGGATTTCTACCGCAGGACCCAAAGTTGCAACGATTTTTACACGTTTGTTCATGATTTTTGTGACTCCTTTATATATATGACCTTTTTGGTCTTATTAACTAAATTGTAAATTATGACAAGCTCTTATTCAAGCTAGATAGCTCAATATCGGCTTTGTGTGGGTTGTTAACCACAATCTTACCATCTGCAGTAAGGCTAAACAATGCTCCTTCTTCTGCAGTTCCAAGAATTGGGTTTTCAACCATTTTCTCATTACGGATACCAACCGCAACACCACCGATACCTTCTTTAAGAAGTTTAACAGCATGCGCACCCATACGTGACGCCAATACACGGTCACGCGCAGTTGGAGAACCACCACGTTGAATATGTCCAAGTTCTGTCACACGAAGGTCGCTTGTATCCCCAGCTTCTTTTAGTTTTTTACCAAATTCAGCTGCTGACATAACACCTTCAGCCAAGACGATGATGTTGTGTTTTTTACCACACTCATAACCACATTTAATGCTTTCTACGATATCTTCAATCTTGAATCCTTCTTCAGGAATGATGATTTCATCAGCACCAGTTGCAATACCAGCCCAAAGAGCGATATCACCAGCGTTACGTCCCATAACTTCGATAACAAAAGTACGACGGTGACTTGATGATGTATCACGAATCTTATCGATAGCGTCCATAGCAGTCGTAACCGCTGTGTCAAAACCGATTGTAAAGTCAGTACCAACGATATCGTTATCGATTGTACCTGGAAGACCGATAGCTGGGAAGCCATGTTCAGTCAAACGCATAGCGCCGTGGTAAGATCCGTCACCACCGATAACAACTACACCTTCAATTCCGTGTTTTTTCAATTGCTCAATTCCTTTAAGTTGCCCTTCAAGTTGAGCGAACTCTGGGTAACGAGCTGAGTGAAGGAAAGTACCACCACGAGAAATGATGTCTCCTACTGAAGCTGCATCTAGGGGATGAATTTCACCGGCAACCATACCAGCATATCCGTCATAGATACCAAACACTTCCATTCCTTCTGAAATTGCTTGACGAACAACTGCACGGATAGCAGCGTTCATACCAGGGGCGTCTCCGCCACTAGTCAAAACAGCAATACGTTTCATATTGGTTTATGCTCCTTTTTCTTTTAACATTCTTATTGATTATACCACATTTGATTTTAAAATTCTTCTATTTTCCGTATTTTTAGCGATAAATCGTTTTCATAACGATTTCATTCAATTTCGCTTCTAATTCATTGGATTTAGCTACAAAATGATGAGGGGAAACGATGGTTTTCTGTTCCTCTTCATACCTGATGATGACTGGGATTGGGCCTTTATACTGGTCTAAAATTCTCGAAATTTCTTGATCCGAGTCATGATTTTTCACCTGAATCCAGAAGCGTTCAGCCACTGCTTCTCTAATTTCTTGTGCAATCATTTGCAGACGGCCATCACGTGACTGGATTTTTCCTTTTATATAGTAGAAGGCTCCTTCTCTTACTTCCTGTCCAACCTGACGATATAAGTCTGAAAAGAGAGTGACATCCAATTTTTTCTTACTATCATCTACCTGTAAGAAAGCCATATTTTCACCCTTTTTGGTACGAATTACTTTTATCTTCTGAACTTCAACCAAAATAATAGCGTAGCTATTTTCTGATAAATTCCCAATTGGGGTAATCGGGTAAATAGCTTTACTTGCGATAGTTTGTAGGGGATGTTTGCTGACACCTATCCCTAAAAGCTCTTGTTCCATATAGAATTTTTCTTGTTCTGTCCAATCTTCCGATTCCTGCCAACTATATATCGTATCACCGAACAAGCTTCCTAACTCTTTCACAAATTCAAATAGATTAGCTATATTATTGAATACTTTTTGACGATTTTTTTCAAATGAATCGAAAAGACCAACTTTTACCAAAGGTTCTAGCAGAGGAAGTTTCAAATAATTTTCAGGTAATTTAGCTATAAAATCTTCAATGTTAGAATAGGGTCTATTTTCAATAATCCAAAGTGCCAAATCATTGCTGACTCCCTTAATCGATTTCAAACCTAGATAGATGGACTTGTTGGCAATTTTATCGTGATAGGGAATAGTATTGATGGACAGAGGCGCCACTTCAAAGCCTGCTTCAAGTGCATCTATTAAGTAATCACTGTTGGCAGAATTTAACATGACCTGATAAAAAATGGCTGGATAATGTGTTTTGAAATAAGCCAACTGGAAGGCCAAGGCTGAGTAGGCATAGGCGTGTGACCTGTTAAAACCATAACCTGCAAACTTCTCCATGACATCAAAGACCTGCTCTGCCTTTTCCACAGTATGTCCAGCTTCTAATGAACCTTGAATAAAGGAAGCTCTCATCTCATGCATGGCAGAGGCATCCTTTTTCCCCATAGCCCGACGCAAAATATCGGCTTTTCCAAGACTAAATCCAGCAAATCGCTGAGCAACCTGCATAACCTGCTCTTGATAGAGCATGATACCATAGGTTGGAGCCAAAATATCCTCCAGCACTGGATCCAGAACAGTCACTTCTTCCTGCCTATGCTTTCTTGCTACAAAATTATTGATATAATCACTAGCGCCTGGTCGATTTAGGGAAGTAGTTGCTACGACATCTTCAAAACAGACTGGTTGCACACGTTTAAGCAAGCGAATGGCACCAGGTTGCTCAAATTGAAAGATACCTTTTGTATTGCCAGATGCAAATAAAGCTAGAGTTTCTTTGTCTTCCAAATCGATTTCTTCTATTTTCAGATGAATCCCTTCTGTTTCAGCAAGCAACTCTTGCATTTTCTGGACAAAGGTCAAATTTCTTAGTCCCAGAAAGTCCATCTTCAAAAGCCCGCTAGCCTCAACACCATGAGCATCATACTGAGTCAGTGGAATTTCATCACCATGCTTCAGAGGGATGTAGTTGGTCAAATCTTGGTCACTGATCACAACACCAGCCGCATGGACAGAGGTTTGTCTTGGATAACCCTCAATCTTACAGGCAATGTCAAAGGCTTTTTGGTATTCTAACTTACTATTGATTTGCTGACGAAACTGGAGATTGCCCTCATAGGCCGACTTGAGATTGTCCCGAAAACTGATTTTCTTAGTAATTGCGGATAATTCATACTCTGGCACGCCGAATCGTTTTAAAACATCTCGCAGAGCTTGCTTGGCTCCAAAGGTTGAAAAAGTAACGATTTGTGCAGCATGTTTACTACCATACTTATTGCCAACATATCTGATAAAATCTGGACGATAAATATCTGGGATATCAATATCAATATCAGGCATAGTATAGCGTTCACGATTGAGGAAGCGTTCAAAAATGAGATTTTTCTCTACTGGGTCAATCCCTGTGATATTCAAGGCATAAGAAACCAAGCTACCTACTGCAGAACCTCGTCCCATCCCCATATAATAGCCATTCGAGCGTCCGAAACGCAGCAAATCCCAAACAACCAAGAAATAATCATCAAAGCCCATATCATGAATAACAGCCAATTCTTGATCTAGTCGATCTTGATATTCTTTACTAGACAATCCCTTTTGAGCAAGCCCCAGTTCAGCACGTTCTCTCAACTCCTCTACTGCTGGTCTAGCTGGATTAAAACGAGGCAGTTTCAGACTCGTATCCAAGTCGTACGAAATGCCTGAAATCAGCTTTTCTAAATTATCTAAGGCTTGCGGAAATCGTTCTAGGAATAATTTCTCTAAAGAACTTGCTGATATAAAGACATCTTGTTGCGAGCGCAAAGGAACTTCTCTAAGCGGTAGATTTTCTTTGATTGCTGTTAAGACTTGTAGAACTTCTCTATCTCTGTTTTCAAAAGCATTGACCCGATAAAGGGGTAAGATTGGATGATGAAATTCGCTTACCAGTGTTTCTGGGTAAACCCCTATATAGTAATCACAGCCTAGTTCTAACGACTCCAGTCCATCAAAATAAGGTACAATTACCGCAATATCCTCCAGGTACTGAGATAGAACCGACCAATTTTTCTCCCCCTGCATCTTGGCTGTTGAGAGTTTCATCAGCTGCTGATAGCCCACACTAGATAGAGCTAAAAAGCGCAGATTCACTTCCTGAGCATCCACAAATACAGTCATTTCAAGCCCTAACAATGGATGAATCCCGTATTTTTTTGTAACCTCTAGAAAGTCAAAAGCACCATAAAGATTATCGATATCCATCATAGCCAAATGAGTGTAGCCGTATTCTTTAGCTGCTCTCACATACTTGTCAATCGAAATGACGCTCTCCATAAAACTATAGACTGTTTTTGTATCTAGTTGTGCGATCAATTTACACTTCTCCTCTATCCTTCTCACTATATTATACCATTTTCACCTATAAAAGGCTGCTCTTGAGAAACACTTCATCAGCTTACTAATCTACTTTCTATTCACTTGTATTTTTGTCATCGTTTTTATATTTATACTATATTATATATAAAACAGAAAACATATAATATAAATATCCTAGAATTTTTATATTATGCCTATTATGTCTATTATTACACTGTTCTCTATATCGAATTTAACACTTTATTCATTTGTATTGGATTATTTCCTTTTGCAGTTAACAATTCCCTTTCTGCTTTTTTTTTGATATAATAACCTTAACTATCATTCTATATGGAGGTTCTATGCGTTTTAATCAATATAGTTATATCACTTTCCCAAAAGAAAATATCTTATCTGAACTAAAAAAATGTGGCTTTGATTTACAAAACACAGCCAATCCCAAGGAATTACTGGAAACTTTTTTACGTCGCTTATTTTTCACTTATGAGAACACCGACTATCCACTCTCCTGCTTAGCTATAGATAAAGAAACTAACATATTAACTTTTTTCAAATCTGACAAAGACTTGACAGCAGATATTTTCTACACTGTAGCCTTTCAACTTTTAGGCTTTTCTTATTTGGTTGACTTCGAAGACAGTGAAGTTTTTCGTAAAGAAACTGGATTTCCCATTTTATATGGTGACTTGATTGAAAATCTCTATCAGTTACTCAATACTCGCACCAAAAAGGGAAATGCTCTTATCGATCAACTTGTTAGTGATGGTCTTATCCCGGAGGATAATGACTACCACTACTTTAACGGCAAGAGTTTAGCAACTTTTTCCAGCCATGATGTGATTCGAGAAGTGGTCTATGTTGAGTCTCGTGTCGATACTGACCAAAAAGGTCTACCAGACTTAGTCAAGGTTAGCATTATTCGTCCACGTTATGAGGGGCAAATCCCTGCCATCATGACAGCCAGTCCTTATCATCAGGGAACAAATGACAAGGCAAGCGATAAGGCTCTCTACAAGATGGAGGGCGAGCTTGAGGTTAAACCTGCTCATAAGATTGAACTAGAGGAACCTCAACTCAATCTCGTCCAACCTCAAGGCCAAGCTGAGCTTGTGGCAGAAACTGAGGAAAAGCTAAGTCACATCAACTCTAGCTATACACTCAACGACTACTTCCTCCCACGAGGTTTTGCTAATCTCTATGTGTCAGGTGTTGGTACCAAAGACTCTACTGGTTTCATGACTAATGGGGACTACCAGCAAATCGAGGCTTATAAAAATGTCATTGATTGGCTTAATGGTCATTGCCGTGCCTTTACCGACCATACGCGCAAGCGTCAAGTCAAAGCTAACTGGTCAAACGGAAAAGTAGCCACAACTGGACTTTCTTATCTAGGTACCATGTCCAATGGTCTTGCTACTACAGGTGTCGATGGTTTAGAAGTCATCATTGCCGAGGCAGGAATTTCATCATGGTACAACTACTATCGTGAAAACGGTCTGGTGACCAGCCCAGGTGGTTATCCAGGTGAGGACTTTGACTCCCTTGCTGAGTTAACCTATTCTCGTAATCTCTTGGCTGGCGACTATATCCGTGGCAATGAAGCTCACCAAGCTGACTTAGAAAAAGTGAAAGCTCAGCTAGACCGAAAAACTGGGGACTACAATCAGTTTTGGCATGACCGCAATTATCTGCTCAATGCCCATAAAGTAAAGTCAGAGGTTGTCTTTACTCATGGTTCTCAGGATTGGAATGTCAAACCACTTCATGTTTATCAGATGTTCCATGCCCTTCCTGCTCATATCAACAAGCATCTCTTTTTCCATAATGGCGCACATGTTTACATGAACAACTGGCAGTCCATTGACTTCCGTGAGTCCATGAATGCTTTGTTGACAAAGAAATTACTGGGACAGGAAACGGATTACCAACTTCCTACTGTTATCTGGCAGGACAATACCGCTCCTCAGACTTGGTTATCACTTGATAACTTCGGTCAGCAAGATAACTTTGAAACCTTCTCACTTGGTCAAGAAGAGCAAGTCATTCAAAACCAGTACCCAGATAAGGATTTTGAGCGCTATGGCAAGACCTACCGGACCTTCAATACAGAGCTTTATCAAGGGAAAGTCAATCAGATTACCCTTGACCTTCCTGTGACTAAGGATCTTCACTTGAACGGTCGCGCTCAACTCAATCTTCGTATCAAATCCAGTACAAACAAGGGGCTTTTATCTGCTCAACTACTGGAACTTGGACAAAAGAAATACCTACAACCTTATCCAGCTGTTTTAAGTGCTAGAACCATTGACAACGGTCGCTATCATATGCTGGAAAATCTCTGTGAATTGCCATTTAGACCAGAGGCACAACGAGTCGTGACCAAGGGCTACCTCAATTTACAGAATAGAAATGATTTACTGCTAGTAGAGGATATTACTGCAGATGAATGGATGGATATCCAATTTGAACTGCAACCTACTATTTATAAGCTAAAAGAAGGAGATACTCTTCGTTTAGTCCTCTATACGACTGACTTTGAAATCACCATCCGTGATAATACTAATTACCAACTGACTGTCGACCTCTCTCAGTCCACACTTACCATACCTCACTAAAAAAGGAGTTACATTATTATGAACAAATCTGAACACCGACATCAACTCATACGAGCTCTTGTCGCAAAAAACAAGATTCATACACAGGCTGAATTGCAGTCCCTTCTTGCTGATAATGACATTCAAGTTACCCAAGCTACACTTTCGAGGGATATTAAAAGTATGAACCTCTCAAAAGTACGAGAAGAAGATAACTCTTACTACGTGCTCAATACAGGTTCTATCTCAAAATGGGAAAAACGTCTCGAACTCTACATGGAAGATGCCCTTGTCTTGATGCGCCCAGTTCAACATCAAGTTCTACTAAAAACCCTTCCTGGACTGGCTCAATCATTTGGTTCTATCATTGATGCTTTGAGTTTCCCTGACGCTATCGCTACCCTCTGTGGTGATGATGTCTGCCTTGTCATCTGTGAAGATTCAGAGGCAGCCCAACATTGCTTTGAAGAGCTGAAACAATTCGCCCCACCATTTTTCTTTGGTGAGTAAACAGAAATTGAACTCAAAAACTGTAGCACTCTCAAAATTTTAAACAGTAGTGAATTGATGTCAGATAACATCTAGCGAATACAATAGCTGATTCCTACTGAAAAGTGAGCTAAGCAGTTTTATACTCTTCGAAAATCTCTTCAAACCACGTCAGCGTCACCTTATCTGCCACCTCAAAGCAGTGCTTTGAGCAACCTGCGGCTAGCTTCCTAGTTTGCTCTTTGATTTTCATTGAGTATTAATAAAACAAAAAAGAGAAAACTATCTCATACATGAGTACAAAAGCTCCCCTTATAGTTTCTAGTGAAACACAAACATTCACTAGAAACTATAGGGGGAGTCTTCATATATCTAAAAGAAATTCTAAACCTATTTCAGCTTGATATAGTGTTTGAATAAAATGTGAACAAATTTATTAGGGAATTCAAATCAATTTCATGCTTTAAAAGTCGTTTTGTACTATTTTAGATTCAATTAATTATACATCATAGATAATCCGCTTCAAAAATCTCTTCAAATCGCGTCACCGTCACCTTGCAGTACGTATGTTACTGACTTCGTCAGTTTTATCCGCAACCTCAAAGCTGTACTTTGAGCAACCTGCAGCTAGTTTGCTATTTGATTTTTATGCAGTATCAATCATTCAATTTTAGTATAGAAAAAGCCATCAAATGTTGTCCTTATAAGTAAACTCCAACGATTGTCCTCGACAAGTTTGTCTTTTATTAAACTCACTATAGGTGACAGAGAGAAATTTATTGTTGCAATACTTTTCTTGGTTTGGTACCTTCAGCTGGACCGATGACACCTGCCATCTCCAGTTCTTCCATGAGACGGGTCGCACGGTTAAATCCAACTGACAAACGACGCTGAATCATGGAGGCACTGGCTTTCTGGGTTTCGATCACCAAAGCCTTGGCTTCTTCAAAAAGCGGATCTCCACCAGCTTCACCATCTGAAAATTCACCGTCATTTTCAGAAACCTCACCTGGATCAAAACTCTCATCGTAGTCTGCATCCGCCTGAGCCTTGATGAAGTTTACGATGCGTTCAACATCATCATCCGAGATAAAGGATCCTTGCAGACGAACTGGATGATTTTCATCAATCGGTTTAAAGAGCATGTCACCTCGACCAAGCAGTTTTTCTGCTCCATTTTCATCCAAAATCGTACGGGAGTCTGTTCCTGATGAAACCGCAAATGCCACACGAGACGGAACATTGGCCTTAATCAAACCAGAGATAACATCAACCGATGGACGCTGGGTTGCAAGAATCATGTGGATGCCGGCAGCACGCGCCTTCTGTCCAAGACGAATGATGGCATCTTCCACTTCCTTGCTAGCCACCATCATGAGATCAGCCAACTCATCCACAATCACGACAATGAGCGGTAACGGAACCTGCTTGTACTCAGACTGAGCATTGAACTCTTCTACCTTGGCATTAAAGCCTGCAATATTCCGAACTCCCACCTTGGCAAAGAGTTCATAACGATTTTCCATTTCATCCACGACCTTTTGCAAAGCCTTGCTGGCCTTACGTGGATTGGTTACGACTGGAATCAAGAGGTGGGGAATATCATTGTAAACAGATAACTCAACCATCTTGGGATCGACCATCATAAATTTAACTTGATCTGGTCTCGCCTTCATGAGAATGCTAGCGATAATACCGTTAACGGCTACCGACTTACCTGAACCCGTCGAACCTGCGACTAGCAAGTGGGGCATTTTAGAAAGGTCAAAAGCTCTTGCGGTGCCATTAACAGCCTTCCCTAAAGGAATTTCCAAAAGATTTTCTGCTTTCGTTTGAGATTGTTCCCAAAGTTCTCGGAAAGACACAGTCGCAATCTCAGAGTTAGGCACTTCGATTCCAACGAGAGATTTCCCAGGGATTGGAGCTTCGATACGAACATCCTTAGCAGCCAGTGCAAGTGCTAAGTCATCTGCTAGATTGGAAATGCGGTTGACCCTTACACCTACTGCTGGCTTGACTTCATACTTAGTCACGGATGGCCCAATTTCGGCTCGTTCAACCGTTACCTTGATACCAAAGCTAGCAAAGGTTTCTTCTAGGATTTTGATATTTTCTCGAACGATTTTCTTCTCTTTAGACTGGTCTTTGGGTTTATCTGGGGCAAAGAGTTGTAAGCTTGGAAGTTTGTATTCGAGGGCTTCCTTGGCTGAAAAATCGACCTGAACATCTTCGTCATCAGAGCCATCTTCCTGTTCAGGGAATTCAAGTTCAGCTTGAGGCAGGATGATTTCTGGTTCTACCCATTCTTCTTCCAGAACAGGTGGAACGTCAAGCACAACATCTTCTGTCAGAATTTCACCCGTTTCCATATCAACAGGAGGCATATCGAGTAAGGCTTTTTCAGCCTCTTCTTTTTCTAATCTAGCCTCTTCCTCAGCCTTTTGACGAGCTTTTTCTTCTTGTTTGACAAAGCGTTCCTCTTTTCGACGCTCATGCCCTTCCCGCCATTTGGCAAAGCCTCTACTGAAAAATTCAGCAATATCGTAAACAGACCAAGGACTGACTAGGAGGGCACCCACTAAAATCAAGATAGAACCAATAAAGTAAGTACCGATATTTGAAAAGAGAAAGGCGGTTGGAATATAAAGAGCGACCCCAATCAAGCCCCCTCCAGCAAAACTGGTCGTTCGAAAACTAGTCAGATCCGTCACAACCTGAGCCATGGTCCCTTTTAGAACGGACTTGTCTAAACCATATTTCCAAACTAAGTAGGCTTCAAAAATCAAGAGCAAACCTGCAAATATGGTAAAAAATCCTGATAAGAGTCCTTCCTGTTTTCGTATCCACTTGAAAAAGAAGAGGTAGAGCAGGATACCAAATATTGCCAGATAAGCTAGGCTACCCACCAGCAAGCGAATTAGATTGTAAAGGGTGATACCTGCAGCCCCTAATTTGAAGGCTGCGAAAATCAATAAAAGCGCGATTCCCAACGAAATCAACATTCGTTGAATCGCTTCTTTTCTTTCGAGTTCTGCTTTAGACGGTCTCCGTCTTGTTTTACTTGTATTCTTGTTTGCCATTCTTCTATTATACCATATTTCACAGGCATTTCGGAAAGAGAAAAAGACTGCACCAAACGGTCCAATCTTTTCATTTTCTATCTAAGTTTTATGCTTGTGGTTTGCGTAGGTAACCATAGACTACACCACTTACAATTGCTCCTACTAAGACAGAAACGAGGTAAAGAAGAGCATTTGAAGTAAGGGCGATAACGAAGATTCCTCCGTGTGGCGCCATGAGTTTGATACCAGTAAGACCAACGAGACCTCCTGCTACTGCTGAACCAAGGATAAAGCTTGGGATAGCACGAGCTGGGTCAGCTGCACCAAACGGAATCGCTCCCTCAGTGATAAATGACAAGCCCATGATGATGTTTGTCAAACCAGAGTTGCGTTCTTCCTTAGTAAATTTATCTTTGAAAAGAAGAGTTGCGACAAAGATGGCAAGTGGTGGCACCATTCCTCCAGCCATAACTGCTGCCATGGCTACAGAACCACCTGAAGAAACAGTTGCTGCAAGCGTACCTGTACCAAAGACATAAGCTGCTTTGTTGACTGGTCCACCCATGTCAACAGCCATCATTCCACCAAGGACGATACCAAGAAGGACAGCTGAACCTCCTCCAAGACCGCCTAGGAAGTCATTCATAGCAGTGTTGATTGCTGCCATTGGGATATTCACAGCTAGCATGACAAATCCAGTCAAGATTGTTCCAAGAAGTGGCAAGAGAAGGATTGATTTAGCACCTTCAAGTGAACGAGGAACTTTAACGTATTTCTTGATAGCAAGAACCAAAGCACCTGCGATAAATCCACCAACAAGGGCACCTAGGAAACCAGATGAGACACCTGCAAGAGTTGAAGTTGCTTCACCACCTGCGGCATAAGGAATTTTACCAAAGGCAAAACCTTCTTTGGCAATAGCACCAGCCACGAAACCTGCTACCAAACCTGGTTTTTCAGCGATAGAGTAGGCAACATAACCTGCAAAGACTGGAAGCATCAAACCAAAGGCAGCTCCACCAATTTTCATGAACATAGAAGCTAGCTCATGGTAGGAACCAAGACTGCCAAGGTTTTCATTTGGAACACCCAAAGCACCATCAATCAAGAAGGCAAGGGCAATCATGATACCACCACCGATAACGAATGGTAACATTTGCGATACACCACTCATCAAGTGTTTGTAGAAGGCACCACCAAGGCTTTGTTTTTCGTTAGAGGCTGTTGCAGCTTTTGCACCATTAGCGGCACGGTAGACTTCAGCATCTCCTGAAAGAGCCAAGTTAATCAATTCTTCTGTCTTACGGATACCGTCAGCAACCGGACGATTGATCAATGGTTTACCATCGAAACGATCCATTTCTACAGCCTTATCTGCTGCGATGATAACAGCTTTAGCCTTACGAATGTCTTCCGCAGTTAGTTGGTTACCAACACCGCTAGCACCGTTGGTTTCGACCTTAATTCCAACACCCATTTCAGCAGCCACTTTTTGAAGGGCTTCTTGAGCCATGTAAGTGTGGGCAATACCTGTTGTACAAGCTGTAACAGCAACGATAAACTCACCAGAGTCATTAGCAGGTGCTTGAACAGGCTCTTCAGTTTTTTCGGAAGCTTTGTCAAAAAGTTCAATAACTTGGTCAGCTGATGTTACTTGACGAAGTTTGTCAGCAAAACCGTCTTTCATCAAGTATTGAGACAATTCTGCCAAGGCTGCCAAGTGAGTGTCATTTGCACCTTCTGGAGCCGCAATCATGAAGAAGAGGTCAGTTGCTTGTCCATCCAAGCTCTCGTAGTCAACACCCTTGTTTGACTTGGCAAATAGAACTGTCGCTTCTTTTACAGCAGCATTTTTACTGTGAGGCATTGCGATTCCGTCACCCAAACCAGTAGAAGTCAGAGCTTCACGCGCCAAAATGCCTTCTTTAAAGATTTCAAAATCTGTCACATAACCGTGATCTACCAAGCTTTTAATCATCTCTTCGATGACAGCAGTTTTTTCAGTTGCCTGCAAATCCAGCAACATAACATCTTTTCTCAATAGGTCTTGAATTTTCATCTTTTTTCTACCTCAACTTTTTCATATGTTTCTTTAATAAATTCCGCCGTTGCCAAGTCATCCGAGAAGGTGGTTGCCGTTCCGCAAGCTACTCCCCATTTGAAGGCTTCTACTGCGTCTTTTGATTTGACAAATTCACCTGTAAATCCAGCGACCATAGAATCACCAGCTCCAACTGAATTTTTGACTGTCCCCTTGATTGGTTTAGCAAAGTAAG
>CAUQGR010000015.1:0-31687 GCA_963517545.1 uncultured Streptococcus sp.
AAAAACACCCCAAAAGTTAGATTTTTTTCTGTCTAACTTTTGGGGTGCAGTTCAAAACCTTGGTAATATGCGTTTTGTTATGTAGAGACTTACTTCGTTTTCATTGAGTATGAAAGTGAGTTGTTGCCCAGTCTCCGCTATGTTATTGAAAATACTCCAAAACTTCTAAGGGTTTGTGGGCGATATAATCAGGTTGATAGTTTAGTAAATCTGCTTGCTCTCCAAATCCCCAAGTGACGGCCAATTTCTGAATGCCTGTTTCTTGAGCTCCAAGCATATCAAACTTGGTATCTCCGATAATGATGGCTTGTTCAGGTGCTAGTTGATGTGTCTGCAAGGCTTGGCGAATGACATCTGCCTTATGGGGTGTTTCAGGGCTAGAACCATAAATGTCCTCAAAGAAATGATGGATTCCCAAATTTTTAGTCATATCCTGAGCGGTTGGGGTATTCTTTGTAGTGGTGATATAGAGAGGATAATTTTTTGATAATTCCTCAAGCAAGTCTACAATCTGAGGGAAGAGCTGAGCTTCATAGATGCCTTTTCCCTTATAGTAAGAACGGTATACCTGCACGGCCTCAGAGATTTGTTCTTTGGGCAGGCAGGTCGCAAAACTACTTTCGAGGGGCGGTCCCATAAAACCACGAATTGTTTTAGCATCAGGGCTAGGCACGCCTAGCTCCTTAAAAGTATGGGTAAAGGCATTGTGAATCCCGATAGAACTGTCAACGAGGGTTCCATCCAGATCGAAAAAGATAGCTGAGATAGAGGTCATGGTTTCTCCTATTTGATAAGCTTATTCTCCGAAAATTTCTTTTTGGAGGCGACGACCAGTTGGGGTAGCAGCTAGTCCACCTTCAGCTGTTTCACGAAAGGCAGTTGGCATGCTTGCTCCTACTTGGTACATGGCATCGATAACCTCATCCACAGGGATTTTAGATTCGATACCTGCTAAGGCCATGTCTGCTGCGATGAAGGCAAAGCTGGCTCCCATGGCATTGCGCTTGACGCAGGGAACTTCAACCAAGCCGGCAACAGGGTCACAGATGAGGCCCAGCATATTTTTAATGACAAAGGCAATGGCCTGACTGGCCTGATAAGGTGTCCCACCAGCAGCTAGAGTCAAGGCGGCAGCACTCATAGCAGAGGCCGAACCAACCTCGGCTTGACACCCACCCTCAGCACCCGAGATAGAGGCATTGTTTGCGATGACTAGTCCAAAGGCACCAGCAGCAAAGAGGAAATCCAGCTGTTGCTCGTGGCTGAGGTCTAATTTTTCAATAGCAGCAGTGAGAACGGAAGGCAGACAGCCAGCACTTCCTGCGGTCGGAGTGGCACAGACCAAGCCCATTTTGGCATTGTGTTCATTGACTGCGATGGCATTTCGGGCAGCAGAGAGAATCGTGTAATCTGATAGAGTTTTTCCGTTTTTGATGTAGTGATCCAATTTGGCAGCATCTCCACCTGTCAGGCCACTACGAGATTTATTTTCATTGAGGCCAAGTTGGACAGAGGCTTTCATGACTTCCAGATTGCGTTCCATGAGAAGGAAGACTTCTTCACGTTCGCGACCGGTCAATTCAAACTCTGTTGTAATCATGAGTTCTGCGACATTTCCTTGAAAGTCCAGATCTGCTTGCTCGACCAATTCTTTGATAGAATAAAACATGCTTCCTCCTATTTAAAGAAATTGACATTGTGGAGATGAGGGATTTTTCGAATTTCTTCGATAGCCTCATCACAGTTGCGACTGTCGACTTCGATAATCATAATGGCTTTTTCACCAGCTTTTTCACGAGTAACATTCATCTGGGCGATATTGATATCATAGCGGGAAAGTGCCTCCGTTACGAGGGCAATCATACCTGGAATATCTTGATGAACAATGATGATAGTCGGTGTATTCATATTGAGAGAGACGGCAAAGCCATTGAGTTCGGTTACCTGAATATTTCCTCCACCGATAGAAATACCAGTCACGCTGATAGTCTTGTGGGCATTTTTGACGGTAATTTTAGTGGTATTAGGATGCGGAGCATTGCTGTCTTTTTGAATGGTCCAGACAATCTTGATACCGCGCTTGTGGGCAATCTCCAGACTATTTGGGATTTCAGGATCATCTGTATCCATGCCCAAAATACCAGCAACAAGGGCTAGGTCTGTCCCGTGGCCACGATAAGTCTTAGCAAATGAGTTAAATAGTTGGAATTCGACTTCTGTCGGAGTATCATCAAAAATGGAAGATACAATCTTCCCAATACGAACAGCACCAGCGGTATGGCTACTAGATGGGCCAATCATAACTGGTCCGATGATATCAAAGACAGATTGAAAACGAAGTGATTTCATCAGTTTCCCCTTATAAAAATTCTTATCTCTATTATATCAAAGAATGAAGGTCTTGGCTTTAATTGTGGATGAAAACCTTTTTACACTACAAATAGCATAAAAATAGTATCTTTTATGACAAAAATAGCTTATTTAGGGAAATAAAAAATAATTTTGTAATATTTCTACATAAAAGTGTCAAGAAACGGTAATATTTAAAGGGTATGATAGAACTATAGAAAGAAGGAGAATTTTCAAATATGAAATCAACAACTAAAAAGATTAAAACAACTCTTGCAGGAGTAGCTGCCTTGTTTGCAGTATTTGCTCCATCATTTGTATCTGCTCAAGAATCATCAACTTACACTGTTAAAGAAGGTGATACACTTTCAGAAATCGCTGAAACTCACAACACAACAGTTGAGAAATTGGCAGAAAACAACCACATTGACAACATCCATATGATTTATGTTGGTCAAGAGTTGGTTATCGACGGTCCAGCAGCGCCAGTAGCACCAGCTTCAACGACTTATGAAGCACCAGCTGCCCAAGATGAAGCTATTTCAGCTACAGTGGCAGAAACTACAGAGGTAGAGGAAGAAGCTCCAGCAGTAAGCGCCCCAGTAGCAGAAGAAACGGTTGCTTCAACTGTAAGCGGATCTGAAGCAGAAGCCAAAGAATGGATCGCTCAAAAAGAATCAGGCGGTAGCTACACAGCTACAAACGGACGTTACATCGGACGCTACCAATTGACAGATTCATACTTGAACGGCGACTACTCAGCTGAAAACCAAGAACGTGTAGCAGATGCCTACGTTGCAGGACGTTACGGTTCATGGACAGCCGCTAAAAACTTCTGGCTTAACAACGGCTGGTATTAAGAAATAACGAATAGAATAATATGAAAAGGTCGAGGAAATCCCTCGACTTTTTATATTTTCTTCGGTTGATAATAGGTCTCTACTTCTTTTTTGAGATGAGACAGCATGGAGGTTTCCTCGGTGATCTCCAGAAGGGAGAAACCTTTTTGAATAAGTTTCGCATCATCCCTACAAATCCCAATACGGACATAGCAGATAGCAAGTCTATCGTAGTGCTTCTTTTTCTTGGCATCCTCTAGTAAAGTATAGCAGATTTGTTGACACATGTTTTTGTCTTGATGGTATAAGTAAATGGTGGACAGATTGAGTAGGATTGCCATTCGTAAGTCATATAAATGTTGGTAGTTTTTATAGACTTCCAAGCGTTGCAAGATTTTTCCAGTAATGAGATGGAGGTGATCAATGGGAAAGCTGAAAAGGATGGTATTGAGGATTTTTAGGTCATTTTCATACCATGTATCTTGTTTTTCAATTTTTTCCCAAAGTTTTTTGATAGTCTGTTTCACTTGGTCTGACAATTGCTCTGTACCATGTTGACGGATATGAATGACAATTTCCAGCATATCCCTTATTTCTTCTATAGGCAGGTCGTGGTGGGTCTTGAGATAGTCTTGGCATGTTTCAAAAAAATCAACTAGACTATTACTACCAATGATGGAAGTCATATTGAGATAAGTTTGCATGATTTCTGTTCGTTGGCTCGGTTGATAGAGATGGCAGATGTAGTCAAACTCTTCAAAACTCATATTGATTTGCCGAAGAAGAAATTCCATGTTTTCATATTTGGGAGTTGCTTTGCCGCTTTCAATCTTTGATAGGCTGGTTCTTGAGATGACATTTCCACAGACCTCTTCTTGGGTCAATCCTTTTGACTCGCGTATTTCTTTATAGACCTTTCCGAAATCATAACGCATAATTTTCTCCTTTTCGTGAAAAAAGTTAACAAATAATAAAATCCAATTAAAAATATTGTATCATAGTAATATAAAAAGTAGAAAATAAAAGTAAAATAAGCTTGATGTAATTTTAGAATGAGCTTAATGACTATAATGATGTAGCTAGAAAAGGGGTGGAAAGATGTTTAAAAATAAGGAGCTTTTTCGAGTAGTCATGATATTTGTGATAGGAATTATCCTCATTTTAATGACACCAGTCTTATTTAAAGTTGTTATGGAACTATTTTCAAAATAGATAGGCCTCTGTTTTAGGCGGAAAAGTTAATCAGGAGGTTAAGTGATGAACTACAATGTAAAATATCTTTTATCAGGAATATTTGTCCTAGTCTTTATAGGTTTCCTAGTCTGGATGCGTTATTTTAATCAGAGGAAGGAAGAAGCGCATTCGGATGTGTCTTTTGAAGCGAGGTTAGATAGTGAGGTCAAGGCCTTATATAAACAACTAGGATTGGGTGAGGAGCCTCATTATTTCTTAGCGTATCGCTACCTACATCCTTGGTTTGATTTGGCTATTTTACCACCAACAGTTGAAATTTTCTTAACTAAAATAGCGCTGGTGATGGTAACTCCAGATGAACTACTGATAAGAAATCTTGGGAATGGGATGACTTTCACAAGTGAGCATCATCGTGATTTGCGACAAGGACTTATCCGCATTCCAAAATCAGAGATGAAAGAATTTGAGATTCGCAACTGGAAAAAAGTTTTTGTATTGGGCGATTTTTTGACAATTAAAACAAGCCAACATAGCTATTATTTGCAGGTTAGAGATGATGGACTTCAAAAAGGAAGTCTTTCTACCAAACATTTCTCAGACTTGAAGAGCCAAGATTTTCTAGGATTATTGACAGATAAAAGAACATTCTGATTGACAATTGCCCAAAAAACGAATCTTAGAACGTTCAACAATTCAAAAACCACACAGTATTTCTTTCAGCTTGATTGTACTCAAGACTGAAATCACTATGTGGTTTTATTTGGAAACTAGTTTTTCCCAGCCTCTTTTTGCTTACATGTAGGGAAATCTGTTCACTCTTTGTAGACAATTTGATATAATCTTCTCAAAAAGTAGTATAATGTTTTTATAGAATATAAATAGTGGTGGATAGCATGCATGCATTATTAGCAACAAGATTAAAAAATAAGCGAAAAGAGCTGGGCTGGTCGCAAAAAGAATTGGCAGAAGGAATTTGCCAACAAACTCAGATAAGTCGAATGGAACAAGGCAAATATATGCCAGGAGCAGATTTGTTATATAAATTATCTGAAAAAATGGGTTTAAATATGGACTATTTCTTTTCAGGAGAAATTTCGAAAGAGTTTCTAGGCTTGTCTGCTTTCAAGAGGTTGTCTGAAACATTGTTGGAAAATCAAGATTATGCCTCTTTGAAATATGCTTTTGAGGGAGAGAGAAAGCAACAGACTTCTTTATCTTTTGATGAAAAGATTTATCTGGACTGGATAGATGCCATTCTAACTTATCAATGTGAACATCAATTAAAACTAGCTATTTCAAAAATAGAGGACATCCTCAGTAGGATTAGTATTGATAAAGTGGATTACTTATATATTTTGAATACCCTGCTGATTTTCTTAGGCTATGATGAGGATAAGGAGAAATTTGAGCAACTATATGAACAGGTTTCCGTAGCTCTTTCAAAAATCGATACCAGTGTGCGTGAACAAATTGAGTTGTATATCAAAATAAAATACAATTATTGTTACCACCTTTGGAAACAGGAGGAGATGGACAAGTCCAGAGCGCTATTATTGGAGATAATTGAATTTTGTAACAAGTATCATAGTAGCTTTAGACTAGCAGATTTATATTGCTTGTTGGGAAATGTAACAGAAAATCTTGATATCTCTGTTGCTAAGGACTATTATATGAAAGCTAAGGTGCTCTATCTAATTGAAAATAATGAAGTTATGGCACTCAAGGTAGAACAATATCTGATGGATAAGCAGTCAGAGAACGTATGAGGCTGGGAAAAAAGTCTTTAAAATAAAGAAACGCATAATATCAGGTTTTGAAAAAACTGATACTATGCGTTTTATTATGGGGATATTTACTTCATTTTATCCTGAAATTGAGTTTTTGACCATCCTCTTTATACACAAAACATAACTATAATTCTTTTTTAAAAAAATATATGATTTTTTACTTTAATTGCTTGACAGTTTATATATGTTGATTTATAATATAGGTGAAAGAAGGTGGCAAGATGGGAAAATTAAAATTCGAATATTTGAAAGCGTTATCTATATTGCTTATTGTGCTAATTCTACTGAGTAATAGTCGAAGTTTTATTAGTACTACTCTAGTTACTCAAGGTATTGATACAGGAGCGTACTATTCTCCCGGTTAAAAATAAGTTCGTTGTTAAAGAATGAGATAGAAGGAAGGTGAGTCCAATGGACTACGATACTTGTTGATAAATTACTATAGCTGTTTTTACGGAACAGCTCTCGATAATAGGAGAAATAAATCATGAGAAAATTAGTTAAAATTGGTGTTGCATCTTTAATGGTATGTGGTATACTTGCTACTACAAATGCTTTAGCAGTATGGGTTGAGGGTGGTCAATGGAACTATGGAGTAGGTTGGACAGGAACTTTTGGATATTCTGATTATTTACATTCTACTCGCTCTCATACAGCAACTGTTAAGCATGGAGGTAGAATCTCTAAGGATCGTGAAGATCCCGAGGTTTGGGCTAAAGCTGCCCTTAATCAAATTCCACCAACAGGAATGGAATATTTCTATGGATTTTAAGTGAAATTCTCCCTCTCCTATTAGGAGAGGGAGAACTTTAGTGGAGGTACTTCTATGAAAAAAATCAGTCATCTTTGTATGTTTCTGCTGTTGCTGTGTACCACTTTTTTTGTTTTTAATGTAAACTACACACGTGAAGCGGTTCGGATTCGGGAAATGGGAAAGACTGTAGATTCTTTGGATTTGTATTTGAAAGATATTAACGAACCTGCAGCGTCTGTTCTTCGATTTTTTGAGGATGTATCAAAGGAGTATAAAGTCTCCATCATCAAAACAGACAGTGGTGATGAGGTAATCAAGTCTGGTGTTTTTGATAAAGATACCTTCCCCTACCAAGAGTTTGGGATTTCTTCTCTTGATTTTACCAAAGATGGTGAAGGAGTCTACAGTAATAAAGAAATTTCTAATAAAATTGGTACGATTCCGACCTTTCTAAAAGCCAAGCCTATTCAGCTTATGACTTTTCAAACCTATATCAAGGATACATCTCGTAGTTTAAATGGTCGCTATACGATAACTTCTACACAAGAGATGGATAAGGATAGGATTGTACAGAGATGGAGCGATTTTTTCAAGATAGACCAGATTACCTTGCTAGAGCCTACCTATAAAAGTGCAGTGGAAGTCATAAATCGAGATTTGCTTTTATCTGCCATTGTTTTTGTCTTGGCTATTTTACTTCTTGTGTTAGTAACAGTATATCAGCCAATGATGAAGATGAAACGAGTGGGGGTTCAAAAGTTACTTGGTTTTCAAAGCAGGGCAATTTTAGCTGGTTTTGTAAAGACTAATTTTTATCTTCTCTTGGGTGGAAGTCTTATCATTGACTTGGGACTATTTTTAGTGCTGGATTATAGACCAAAACTTCTGTTCCCGAGTTTACTCTTATCCCAATTTCTGCTTTTACAGTTGTATTTGTTCATCAGTTGGCTGACCTACCTAATGATTCAAAAAATGACAGTCAGCTCCATGTTGAAAGGTTTTTCATCTGTCAAACTTGGTCTCATCTTCAATTATGTGATGAAAATAGGGACAACTATTTTACTGACGGCCTTACTGATTGGGGTGGGCAGAAGTTTAGAACAAGAAAACAAAGAACTTGCTTATCAGCAACAGTGGGTAAGCCAAGGTAATTACCTGACCTTAGAAACCTTCAAACTCAATGATAATCTGTGGCAAGAAGAGCTAGCAGGGTCAGGGAAATCTACAGATTATTTCTACCAATTTTATCAAGATTTGCTAGCAAAAATACAAGTAAATTATGTGCGAAGTGCGAGTCTTCCTATCAAACCAGTCATCAAAGCAGAACAAGTGCAGCACTACCAACTGCCTGATAAGGTAGATGTTTACTATGCTAATAGCAATTTTCTAAAGAGCAAGGGATTCAAGTTACCAGATACCAGCACTAAAAAGGTGATTTTGTTTCCAGCCAGTGATAAAGGACAAGAAGGCAAGAATCAGTTCTTGGGAAAATCCATCGCCTATCTTTCTCTGAGATATGAAGATCAGCAAAAGCAAACAATAGAAGATATGGATGTAGAAATTGCCTACTATGAAGGAGATTGGTCCTTCTTCCCTTATAATAATGAGCGAAAGGAAAATCTCCACAATCCAATCATTAGTCTGGTAAATGATCAAGACATGATGTGGGAAGAAAAGACTCGCTTGTCAACGACAGGTTTAAACAATCCGATGAAAGTTGAAAATACAGAACAAAATCAAAAAGTGATTACGGAGTTAGTTGAGAAATTATCAGATGGGAATTATTTAAAATTTTCATCGATTCAAGCCATTCAACAAGAGAAAGTAGATTCTTATCGAGATGCAGTTCTAAATCTTAATATACTCTTTGCTTTGTTTGGTCTCCTTAGCATGATGATTTCCTACTTTTTACTCGTTACTACTTTCTTGTTGAAGCGCAGGGATATCATTACCAAGAAGTTTATGGGGTGGAAACTGGTCGATCGCTACCGTCCTCTCCTAGTCCTGCTCTTGCTGGGCTATAGTTTGCCTCTTCTAGTATTGATTTTCTTTGCCCATGAGCTCCTGCCACTTCTACTGTTTGCAGGTTTTACATGTTTGGATATACTGTTTGTGCTAGCCTTGGCTTCTAGGATGGAGAAAAGAAGTTTAGTAGAGTTATTGAAAGGGGGCATCTTATGATTGAGTTGAAAAATATTACCAAAACCATTGGAGGAAAAGTGATTTTGGATAACTTATCTCTCAGGATTGATCAGGGGGATTTGGTAGCCATTGTTGGCAAGAGTGGTAGTGGTAAGTCGACCTTGTTAAATTTATTAGGTTTGATAGATGGTGATTACAGCGGACGGTATGAGATTTTTGGTCAGATAAATCTAGCTGTCAATTCTGCTAAGTCACAAACAATAATCCGTGAACATATCTCTTATCTATTTCAAAATTTTGCCCTGATTGATGATGAAACGGTCGAGTACAATCTCATGCTGGCGCTGAAATATGTGAAATTGTCCAAGAAAGACAAACTCAAAAAGGTGGAAGAGATTTTAGAGAGAGTAGGATTGTCAGCTACTTTGCATCAAAAGGTCTCCGAGTTATCTGGTGGGGAGCAACAACGAATTGCAGTTGCTAGAGCCATCTTAAAACCCAGCCAGCTGATTTTAGCCGATGAACCAACAGGTTCTCTGGATCCTGAAAATAGAGATTTGGTCTTGAAGTTTCTCTTAGAGATGAATCGCGAGGGGAAAACAGTTATTATTGTGACCCACGATGCTTATGTAGCCCAACAATGTCATCGTATCATTGAATTGGGCGAGGGGAAATGAGTTCGTTCAGCTTCATTTAACTGACTGAATACTCATGTTTTCCAGAGAGAAATAGCATAAATACGCCTAGAAATGACATTTTTATGTAGTATTTCTAGGTTTTTTTGTTTCAAATTGAAAAAATTTTCCAATTTAGACTTGACAAAGGATGAGTATAGGAGTATTATTTATACAATCAAAAAGAATAAACATAAAGGAGGCTTTGTTATGAATAAGATGAAGAAGGTGTTGATGACGATGTTTGGTTTAGTGATGCTCCCCCTACTATTTGCTTGTAGTAACAATCAATCGGCTGGAATTGAAGCTATCAAGTCCAAAGGAAAATTGGTTGTAGCCCTCAATCCAGATTTTGCTCCATTTGAATACCAAAAAGTGGTTGATGGGAAAAATCAGATTGTGGGTTCAGATATCGAATTAGCCAAGGCTATCGCAACAGAACTAGGTGTCGAATTGGAACTATCTCCCATGAGTTTTGACAATGTACTGGCTAGTGTTCAATCAGGAAAAGCCGATCTTGCTATATCTGGTGTTTCTAAGACAGATGAACGGAGCAAGGTGTTTGACTTTTCAATTCCCTACTATACTTCAAAAAATAAGCTCATTGTCAAAAAATCTGATTTAGCCACTTATCAGTCTGTAAACGACTTGGCGCAGAAAAAGGTCGGAGCGCAGAAAGGTTCGATTCAAGAGACGATGGCGAAAGATTTGCTACAAAATTCTTCCCTCGTATCTCTGCCTAAAAATGGGAATTTAATCACAGATTTAAAATCAGGACAAGTGGATGCCGTTATTTTTGAAGAACCAGTTGCCAAGGGATTTGTGGAAAATAATCCTGATTTAGCAATCGCAGACCTCAATTTTGAAAAAGAGCAAGATGATTCTTACGCGGTCGCCATGAAAAAAGATAGCAAGGAATTGAAAGAGGCAGTCGATAAAACCATTCAAAAGTTGAAGGAGTCTGGAGAATTAGACAAACTCATTGAGGATGCATTTAAAGCGTCCATTGAAAAATAGAAAGAAGGAAAAGAACATGAGTAAAGAAAAAGTAATTTTAGCCTATTCTGGCGGTTTAGACACATCAGTTGCTATTACCTGGCTAAAGAAAGACTATGATGTTGTTGCAGTTTGTATGGATGTGGGTGAAGGGAAAGACTTAGAGTTCATCCATGATAAGGCTCTCAAGGTTGGGGCAGTCGAATCTTATGTTATTGATGTTAAGGACGAATTTGCTACAGATTATGTGCTAGTGGCTCTCCAGTCACATGCCTACTATGAACAAAAATACCCCTTGGTATCTGCCTTGAGTCGCCCACTTATTTCTAAAAAATTGGTTGAAATCGCGCATCAAACAGGAGCGACTACAATTGCTCATGGTTGTACAGGTAAGGGGAATGACCAAGTACGTTTTGAAGTATCGATTGCAGCCTTGGATCCCAATTTAAAAGTGATTGCGCCAGTTCGTGAATGGAAATGGTCTCGGGAGGAAGAAATTCATTATGCCAAGGAAAATGGAGTGCCTGTTCCTGCTGACCTTGATAATCCTTACTCTGTCGACCAAAATCTTTGGGGACGTGCCAATGAGTGTGGTATTTTAGAAAATCCATGGAATCAGGCTCCAGAAGAAGCCTTTGGTATCACATCTTCTCCAGAGCAAGCTCCAGATACGCCAGAATACATTGAGATTGAGTTTAGTGAAGGTGTTCCAGTTTCCCTCAATGGAGAAGGGCTAAAATTGGCAGATTTGATTCAAAAACTCAATGAAATAGCTGGAAAACATGGGGTCGGACGGATTGATCACGTGGAAAATCGCTTGGTGGGGATTAAATCAAGAGAGAGCTATGAGTGTCCAGGTGCAGTGACCTTGCTGACAGCTCATAAGGAAATTGAGGATTTGACACTTGTGAGAGAAGTGGCTCATTTTAAACCAATTATAGAAAATGAATTATCAAATCTCATTTATAATGCTTTGTGGTTTAGTCCGGCTACACAAGCATTGATTGCTTATATTAAAGAGACTCAAAAAGTTGTCAATGGGACTGCAAAAGTCAAACTGTATAAGGGAAGCGCTCAGGTCGTGGCTCGGAAATCACCAAATTCACTTTACGATGAAAACTTGGCGACGTATACTAGTGCAGATACCTTTGACCAAGATGCGGCTGTTGGTTTTATTAAATTGTGGGGACTTCCAACCAAGGTTCATTCTGAGGTTCAAAAAAGCGCCAAATAGGGCGATTGACTAGAGAGGTGGATGTGATATGGCTAAGAATACAAAATTATGGGGTGGTCGCTTTGAAGGTACTGTCGAAGACTGGGTAGAGCGCTTTGGTGCGAGTATATCTTTTGACCAGAAATTAGCTAAATTTGATGTGATTGGTTCCTTAGCCCACGTTCAGATGTTGGGCCAGACGGGCATTTTGAGTTTGGAGGAGTCAGAAAAGATCCAAGCAGGCTTGAAAGAGCTTTTAGAAGAGCTAGAGGCAGGTCAACTTGACTTTGATATCGCAAACGAAGATATTCATATGAATATGGAAGTATTGCTGACAGAAAAAATTGGTCCCCTTGCAGGGAAATTACATACGGCTCGTTCTCGAAATGACCAAGTTGCGACAGATATGCACTTGTATCTCAAGGAGCAACTAGACCATGTCCTAGATAAACTGGCTCATCTCAAGGGTGTTTTATTAGATTTGGCGGAAAATCATGTGGAGACGATCATGCCGGGCTATACACATCTGCAACATGCCCAGCCGATTAGTTTTGCCCACCACCTGATGGCTTACTACAATATGTTTCAGAGAGACAGTGAACGTTTTGAATTTAACCAGAAGCATACAGACCTATGCCCTCTAGGTGCGGCAGCTTTGGCAGGAACGACTTTCCCCATTGATCGCCAATTATCTAGCGATTTGCTGGAGTTTAAGCAACCTTATACAAATTCTTTGGATGCTGTTAGTGACCGCGATTTTATCTTAGAATTTCTATCCAATGCCAGCATACTCATGATGCATATGAGCCGTTTTTGTGAAGAAATGATAAATTGGTGTAGTTTTGAGTATCAATTCATTACCTTGTCAGATACGTTTACAACAGGTTCCTCTATTATGCCCCAAAAGAAAAATCCAGATATGGCTGAGTTGATTCGAGGAAAGACTGGTAGAGTTTATGGGAATCTGTTTGGGCTATTGACAGTCATGAAGTCCTTGCCTTTAGCTTATAATAAGGATTTGCAAGAGGATAAGGAAGGAATGTTTGACACGGTCGAAACGATTTTAAATTCCCTTGATGTATTGGCAGGTATGTTATCTAGCTTGCAGGTAAACAAGGAAAAAATGCAAGAGTCTACAGAGAAGGATTTTTCAAATGCGACTGAGTTGGCAGATTATTTGGCAGGGAAAGGCTTGCCATTTAGAGAAGCTCATGAGGTTGTGGGAAGATTAGTGCTAGACTCTATCAAGTCTGCTAAAAATATTCAAGATTGGACTTTGGAGGAATTGCAAACCTATCATTCCCTCATTGCCGAGGATATCTATGTCTACTTGCAACCTAAAACTGCTGTGCAAAGACGAAATTCCTTGGGAGGTACAGGGTTTGCCCAAGTGAAATACCAGATTGCAGTCGCTAAGAAAGCGAATGAAGCTAAAAAGTGCTAGATTGATAGGTTCAGAATAAGAGGTTGGTCGATTGACAGCCTCTTTCTTGTCTTCTCTAACCAAGCATGTTATAATGAATACTGCTCAAGCGACCTTCAATCGTTAAAGCACACACGACCTTCAATCGTGAACTAGTCATTTCGTTTATCTTTTATTACGTCGTTAACTCGAAATGAGATGCAAGCTTAGCTTGTCTGATTTATAACCTCAATCAGTCTCCCAGACTGATTGAGCGAACTCAAGTTATGCCTGCGACTCGTTGCCTATCATATTTTCATTTTAAGATGATAGGCTAAAATGGTCTCCCAGACCATTTTACTACTAAAAGCAAAGGAAATGACTATACTCAAATAAATTCTATTGAAAGTCATAGTAAATAGAATTTTGAGGGGTATAAATAAACGAATAGATGGGAGACTTACCATGAGTGATAACTCTAAAACACGTGTTGTCGTGGGGATGAGTGGTGGTGTTGATTCGTCGGTGACGGCTCTTCTTCTCAAGGAGCAGGGCTACGATGTGATCGGTATCTTCATGAAGAACTGGGATGACACAGATGAAAACGGCGTCTGTACGGCGACCGAAGATTACAAGGATGTGGCTGCGGTGGCAGACCAGATTGGCATTCCTTACTACTCTGTCAATTTTGAAAAAGAGTACTGGGACCGCGTTTTCGAGTATTTCCTAGCGGAATACCGTGCAGGGCGCACGCCAAATCCAGATGTTATGTGCAACAAGGAAATCAAGTTCAAGGCCTTTTTGGACTATGCCATGACCTTGGGGGCAGACTATGTAGCGACTGGGCATTATGCTCGAGTAGCGCGTGATGAGGATGGCATTGTTCATATGCTTCGTGGCGTGGACAATGGCAAGGATCAGACCTATTTCCTCAGCCAGCTTTCGCAAGAACAACTTCAAAAAACCATGTTCCCACTGGGGCATTTGGAAAAGCCTGAAGTTCGCAGACTAGCAGAAGAAGCAGGACTTGCGACTGCTAAGAAGAAAGACTCGACAGGGATTTGCTTTATCGGAGAAAAGAACTTTAAAAACTTCCTCAGCAACTACCTACCAGCCCAGCCTGGTCGCATGATGACTGTGGATGGACGCGATATGGGTGAGCATGCAGGTCTTATGTATTATACAATTGGTCAGCGTGGAGGTCTCGGTATCGGTGGGCAACACGGCGGTGACAATGCCCCTTGGTTTGTTGTCGGAAAAGACCTAAGCAAGAATATCCTCTATGTCGGACAAGGTTTCTACCATGATTCGCTCATGTCAACCAGCCTAGAAGCTAGTCAAGTCCACTTTACTCGTGACATGCCAGAGGAATTTACGCTAGAATGTACAGCTAAATTCCGCTACCGTCAGCCTGATTCTAAGGTGACTGTACATGTCAAAGGAGACAAGGCAGAAGTTATCTTTGCGGAACCACAACGTGCGATTACACCAGGACAGGCAGTTGTCTTTTACGATGGCGATGAGTGTCTAGGTGGTGGTTTGATTGACAATGCCTACCGAGATGGACAAGTTTGTCAGTACATTTAGATTGACAAATTTTCTCAATTTGCTACAATAATAAAAGCAATAGAAATGATGGTCAAAGCTCATGGATGTTGCAGGCTTTTTTGTCCTGCACTTCTTTGGAGTTTTGACTGTTTTTGTGTCGTTTAGAGGAAAGGACAAAAATGACTCAGCAAGACTTTCGGACAAAAGTGGGAAATACGGTTTTTGGTGTTCGAGCGACAGCCTTGATTCTCCAAAATCGCAAGCTCCTAGTTACCAAAGACAAGGGCAAGTATTACACTATTGGCGGTGCGATTCAAGTCAATGAAAGCACGGAAGACGCGGTAGTCCGTGAAGTGAGGGAAGAACTGGGTGTCAAAGCTCAAGCTGGGCAACTAGCTTTTGTGGTTGAAAATCGTTTTGAACAGGACGGTGTTTCCTATCACAATATCGAGTTTCATTATTTGGTGGACTTGCTTGAGGATGCCCCATTGACCATGCAGGAAGATGAGAAACGGCAGCCCTGTGAGTGGATTGACTTGGATCAGCTCCAGAATATCCAGCTAGTTCCAGCCTTTTTGAAAACAGCCCTACCAACTTGGGACGGCCAACTAAGACACATTCATCTTGAGGAATAGGAGAGAAAATGATGGTTAAGCTTATTGCCCATGTACTTGTTCATAGTGGTGGTGATTATTTGCTCATTCAGCGTTCGGAAATTAAAAGAGGAGAACCCAACGTTTATCCAACTTACTGGGATATTCCTGGTGGCGGGGTTGAAAAGGGTGAACTTCCGCGAGATGGTGCTCTTAGAGAATGTATTGAAGAAGCGGGAGTTAGGCTAGATAGCAGTTCGCTCAAACTTCTTCACGAAGATAGTCAACTGGATACCTCTAAGGATACGGTCTTTACTCGCTTAGTTTATAAAGCAGAGTGGGTTGGGGAGAAGCCAATTATCAGATTAGATCCTGAAGAGCATACGCACTTTAAATGGGTTACTATGGCTCAAGCTCTAGAGGAGGAGAAGTTAGTTCCTTATTTACGAGAAATTTTTGAAAGGTTAAGAAATGACTTATAATTTTACTGAAGAATACGATATTATTGTAATTGGTGCGGGACACGCTGGGGTCGAGGCTTCCTTGGCCGCTAGCCGTATGGGCTGTAAGGTCTTGCTTGCGACCATCAACATTGAAATGCTGGCTTTCATGCCTTGTAATCCTTCTATCGGTGGTTCTGCCAAGGGGATTGTCGTGCGTGAAGTTGATGCACTTGGTGGTGAAATGGCCAAGACCATTGACAAGACTTACATCCAGATGAAGATGCTCAACACAGGGAAGGGTCCAGCCGTTCGTGCCCTTCGTGCGCAGGCTGACAAGGAACTTTACTCTAAGGAAATGCGCAAGACAGTTGAAAATCAAGAGAATCTGACCCTTCGTCAAACCATGATTGATGAGATTTTGGTGGAAGATGGCAAGGTTGTCGGTGTTCGTACAGCGACCCATCAAGAATATGCTGCTAAGGCTGTTATCGTGACGACAGGGACGGCCCTCCGTGGGGAAATTATCATTGGAGACCTCAAGTATTCATCAGGTCCTAACCACAGCTTGGCTTCTATTAACCTAGCTGACAATCTCAAGGAACTGGGACTCGAAATTGGTCGTTTCAAGACAGGAACGCCTCCACGTGTCAAGGCTTCTTCTATCAACTACGATGTGACAGAGATTCAGCCAGGAGACGAAGCGCCTAATCACTTCTCATACACTTCGCGTGATGAGGATTATGTCAAAGACCAAGTGCCATGCTGGTTGACCTATACCAACGGTACCAGTCATGAGATTATCCAAAATAACCTCCACCGTGCGCCTATGTTTACAGGTGTGGTCAAGGGAGTGGGACCTCGTTACTGCCCATCAATTGAAGATAAGATTGTGCGCTTTGCGGACAAGGAACGTCACCAACTTTTCCTTGAGCCAGAAGGGCGCAATACTGAGGAAGTCTATGTTCAAGGACTTTCAACCAGTCTGCCTGAGGATGTCCAGCGTGACTTGGTTCATTCTATCAAAGGGTTGGAAAATGCAGAGATGATGCGGACAGGTTATGCCATTGAGTATGATATGGTCTTGCCTCACCAGTTGCGTGCGACTTTGGAAACCAAGAAAATCTCCGGACTTTTCACTGCTGGTCAAACAAATGGAACGTCAGGTTACGAAGAGGCAGCAGGCCAAGGGATTATCGCTGGGATCAATGCGGCTTTGAAAGTCCAAGGTAAGCCTGAGTTGATTTTGAAGCGCAGTGACGGTTATATTGGGGTCATGATTGATGACTTGGTGACCAAGGGAACCATTGAACCCTACCGTCTCTTGACTAGTCGTGCTGAGTACCGTCTCATTCTCCGCCATGACAATGCCGATATGCGTTTGACTGAGATGGGACGCGAGATTGGACTTGTGGACGATGAACGCTGGGCTCGCTTTGAAATCAAGAAAAATCAATTTGACAATGAGATGAAGCGCCTAGATAGCATCAAACTCAAGCCAGTCAAGGAAACCAATGCCAAGGTTGAGGAGATGGGCTTCAAGCCGTTGACAGATGCGGTGACAGCCAAGGAATTCCTTCGCCGTCCAGAAGTTTCTTACCAAGATGTGGTGGCCTTCATCGGACCAGCAGCAGAGGACTTGGATGATAAAATTATCGAATTGATTGAAACAGAAATCAAATACGAAGGCTATATTTCCAAAGCCATGGATCAGGTTGCCAAGATGAAACGCATGGAAGAAAAACGCATTCCAGCCAATATTGATTGGGATGACATTGATTCTATCGCGACAGAAGCCCGTCAGAAGTTCAAACTCATCAATCCAGAAACCATCGGCCAAGCCAGCCGTATTTCGGGAGTAAACCCAGCAGATATTTCTATTTTGATGGTGTATTTGGAAGGTAAAAATCGTAGTATTTCTAAGAAGCAAGAAAAGAAAGCATAGAAAAAACAGCTCCGTCGGGGCTGTTTTCTTGCTTTATTCTTCATCTGGTGTGAGAATCATCGGGATGATGATCGGTTCACGTTCTGTATTTTCATAGAGGAAAGGGCGAATAGCGTTGACAATGGCACCATTGACAGATTGAACGCTAGCGTCCTTGTTTTTCAGTGCGATACGAATTGCATTGAAGAGGATACGTTGGCTTTGGCGAATCAAGTCGCCAGACTCTCTCATGTAGACAAAGCCTCGGCTGAGGATGTCTGGACCAGACAGAATCATCTGCGATTTGAAGTCAACAGTTGCGACTGCCAGAACGACACCGTCTTCAGATAGATCACGACGATCTTTGAGGACAGCCGCACCGATTTCACCGATACGATTTCCATCGACATAGATATCTTGGGCGTTGAAATGACCTGCGATACGAGCAGAGTCAGCAGTAAGGGCAAGCACATCACCATTGCTCATGATAAAGATATTGTCCTTCTCAACACCAGTATCCACTGCTAGTCCAGCGTGGACTTTTTGCATGCGGTATTCACCGTGGACAGGCATGAAGTATTTTGGCTTAATCAAGCGGAGCATGAGTTTTTGCTCTTGCTGGCCACCGTGTCCAGATGTATGGATATTGTTAACCTTACCGTGGATAACTTCGACACCAGCTTCAGAAATGATGTTGATCAGCTTGTTGACGCTAGTAGTGTTTCCAGGGATTGGACTAGAAGAGAAGATAACCGTATCACCTGGTTGGAGTTGTACCTGACGGTGGGTTCCGTTGGCGATACGAGAGAGGGCTGCCATCGGCTCACCCTGACTACCTGTACAGAGGATCAGAACCTCGCCTGCAGGGTAGTCTTTGATTTCATTTGGCTCGATAAAGGTTCCCTTAGGAGCTTTGATGTAGCCAAGCTCGATTCCGTTGACAATGGCCTTTTCCATCGAACGACCAAAGACTGCAATCTTGCGTCCAGTCTTAACAGCAGCTTCTGTTGCTTGCTGGAGACGGAAGATATTTGAGGCAAAGGATGCAAAGATGATACGTCCTTCAATACCTTGGATAATCTTCATGATGGACTGACCAACGACTTTTTCAGAGTTGGTAAAGGTTGGCACTTCCGCATTTGTTGAGTCAGACAGGAGACAGAGCACGCCTTCTTCGCCAAGGGCAGCCATACGGTGCAAGTCCGCAGGTTCTCCAACTGGAGTAAAGTCAAACTTAAAGTCACCCGTACAGACGATTTTTCCTTGAGGTGTATGAATAACAATCCCCAAAGGCTCTGGAATAGAGTGAGTGGTTCTAAAGAAAGTTGCCTTGAGATTTTTAAAGGTCAACTCAGTGTTGTGGTTGATTTCGTAAAGTTTGGCGTTGCGCAAGAGGCCGTGTTCTTCGAGTTTCCCACGGATCAAAGCCAAGGCAAGCGGTCCGGCATAGATAGGGACATTTGCTTGCTTGAGCAGGAATGGAATCCCACCGATGTGGTCCTCGTGTCCGTGTGTAATCAAAACAGCCTTGACGCGGTCGATATTGTCCACGATGTAAGAGTAGTCAGGAATGACATAGTCGATACCCAGCAAGTCATCTTCTGGGAATTTAATCCCAGCATCGACGATGATAATCTCGTCTTGGTATTCAATTCCGTAAGTGTTTTTCCCGATTTCTCCCAGACCACCGATGGCAAAAACGCCAACTTCTTCAGGTTTAAGAGTATAGGCCATATTAGAACTCCGTGATTTCGAAGGCGCCAGTTTCTTTTTCGTAATCTAGCAATTTGTCAGACAAGAGTTCGATATACTCGATATTGTACTCTGGGCGATTTTCTTCGACAAGTTGACGAGCAGCGATACGGCCCTCAAGTTCTGAGCTGGCATCGATGTCTAGGTAAAGTGCGCGTGTAGTTTCACGACGTGGGCTACGTTCTTTTGTTTCTTGATAAAAAACTTTGTAAATCATATAGTTCCTTTCTATTTTACAGGTCAGCTTCTTCCAAACTTTTAGCATAGATTTGCTTGATTTCATTCCATTTTGTGTCTAGATTGACCTTGATTCGTTACAATTATTTCAATTATACCACAAAATGAAAAATTAGTAAAAGACGGAAACGAGAAAGTCACAGGACGATTTCTTTGGTAAGCGCTCGCAAAAATAAAGAAAATGTGTTATATTGATAATGGAAGTGAAATTTATTGCTGGTCATAATTCCATATAGATTTTAAGTCAAGGAGGTTGCCTTATGTATAACTTATTTGCTTTTGCTATCGGAGCTCGCTTGGTAGCTTTTATTGTTTTTGTTGCTTGCGTTTATGCGGGGAATCTTCTATTTGCCAAACTGGAACAACGACAAACCAAGTTCTTGTGGAAAATTACCTTTGTGACTCTCTACTCGCTTTTTCTCCTCCTCGTAACCTATGTCGTTTGGTTTGTATTTTACTTTGGATTAAATGCTTAGATGCCCTGCTGATGCTGGGGCTTTTTGTTTGGGGCAAAGAAAATTCCCATGTGCCAGCTTTTGTAGTATAATAGTAAGCAGACAAAAAGATAGGAATGTGTTATGAAAGTATTAGCTTTTGATACGTCCAGCAAGGCTCTTTCTCTCGCTATTTTAGAGGACAAGCAGGTTCTTGCCGAGACGACTATTAATATTAAGAAAAATCACAGTATTACCCTCATGCCTGCCATCGATTTTTTGATGGCGAGTTTGGACTGGACTCCCAAGGACTTGGACCGAATCGTGGTAGCGGAAGGGCCGGGTAGCTACACAGGCTTGCGAATCGCTGTAGCCACTGCTAAGACGCTGGCTCATACTCTGAACATTGAGTTAGTTGGTATGTCTAGCCTCTTGGCTCTGGTGCCCTACCAACAAGAAGGTTTGTTCGTCCCTTTGATGGATGCGCGTCGCAACAATGTTTACGCAGGATTTTATGAAAATGCCAAACCTGTCATGCCAGAAGCACACCTGCCTTTTGAGCGAGTGATTGAGTTGATCAAGGGGGCTAGTCAGGTAACCTTTGTCGGAGAAGTTGGCCCCTTTGTTGAGCAGATTCAAGAACACTTGCCAAGGACTAATTATAAAGAAACATTGCCTAATGCAGCCAA
The DNA here is from genome assembly GCA_963517545.1 of uncultured Streptococcus sp. GTDB lineage: Bacteria > Bacillota > Bacilli > Lactobacillales > Streptococcaceae > Streptococcus. The sequence goes on from CAUQGR010000015.1 coordinate 20,968, forward strand.
TCTAGCTCTTTTGGCTTGGGACAAGGAAGCAGACTCCTTGCACGACTTTGTGCCGAATTACCTCAAACGTGTCGAGGCTGAGGAGAACTGGCTCAAGAATCACACCGAGTCTGGTGAGTCTTACATTAAACGCCTATGATAGAAATCAAACGAATCCAACAACAGCCTGACTTGGCTCAAGACATCTACGCTGTCATGGCAGCTGTTTACCCAGTCAGCCCTTGGACGCTGGAACAAATCCAAGCAGACCTAGCTCAAGATCAGACTTGGTATGCTCTAGCTTATGATGGGGCCGAAGTGATTGGATTTCTAGCTGTGCAGGAAAATATCTTTGAGGCAGAAGTCTTGCAAATCGCTGTTAAAGGAGCCTATCAGGGTAAGGGGATTGCGTCAGCCTTGTTTGCTCAATTGCCGGCAGACAAGGAGATTTTCCTCGAAGTCAGAAAGTCAAATCATCGAGCGCAAGCATTTTACAAGAAAGAAAAGATGGCGGTCATCGCTGAGCGAAAGGCCTACTACCATGATCCAGTCGAGGACGCCATCATTATGAAGAGAGAAATAGATGAAGGATAGATATATTTTGGCATTTGAGACATCCTGTGATGAGACCAGTGTCGCCGTCTTGAAAAACGACGATGAGCTCTTGTCCAATGTCATTGCTAGTCAAATTGAGAGCCACAAACGTTTTGGGGGCGTAGTGCCTGAAGTAGCCAGTCGTCACCATGTCGAGGTCATTACAGCCTGTATCGAGGAGGCTCTGGCAGAAGCAGGGATTACCGAAGAGGATGTGACAGCTGTGGCTGTTACCTATGGACCAGGCTTGGTCGGAGCCTTGCTAGTTGGCTTGTCAGCTGCTAAGGCCTTTGCTTGGGCACATGGACTTCCACTTATCCCTGTTAATCACATGGCTGGTCACCTCATGGCCGCTCAGAGTGTGGAGCCTTTGGAGTTTCCCTTGCTAGCCCTCTTGGTTAGCGGTGGGCACACAGAGTTGGTTTATGTTTCGGAGGCTGGTGACTACAAGATTGTTGGAGAAACGCGAGATGACGCGGTTGGTGAGGCCTATGATAAGGTCGGCCGTGTCATGGGCTTGACCTATCCTGCCGGTCGTGAGATTGATGAGCTAGCTCATCAGGGGCAGGATATTTATGATTTTCCTCGTGCCATGATTAAGGAAGATAATCTGGAGTTTTCATTCTCAGGTTTGAAATCTGCCTTTATCAATCTTCACCACAATGCCGAGCAAAAGGGAGAGAGCTTGTCCACAGAGGATTTGTGTGCTTCCTTCCAAGCAGCTGTCTTGGATATTCTTATGGCAAAAACTAAGAAGGCTTTGGAGAAATACCCTGTTAAAACCCTAGTCGTGGCAGGTGGTGTGGCAGCCAATAAAGGTCTCAGAGAACGCCTAGCAACTGAAATCACAGATGTCAAGGTCATCATTCCACCTCTGCGTCTTTGCGGAGACAATGCAGGTATGATTGCCTATGCCAGCGTCAGCGAGTGGAACAAAGAAAACTTTGCAAGCTTGGACCTCAATGCCAAACCAAGTCTCGCTTTTGATACCATGGAATAAAATGGAGTCAGCTTAAGGCTGGCTTTTTCAATCACCAAAGTGTCAGAATATTTTGACAAAACTATAAAAATAATGATATAATATGCAAAAGCTAGGAGGTGGTAAGATGATCGAGAGAATGGAATTGGGAGAATTTTACAAGGAGTTGCGCTTGGCTAGAAAGCTCAAGCAGTCAGATGTGGCTTGTGCTGGACTAACAGCTTCTCAGCTGTCCAAGTTCGAATTAGGGCAGTCTATGCTATCTGCGGACAAGCTAATCCTAGCTATTCAAGGAATCAATATGAATTTTGATGAGTTTGGGCACAAGCTCAACAACTATCAAGAATCTCCACATATGCAGATTGGTAGGAGGGTTGTGGATCGCTTTGCCCACCAAGATATAGCTGGCTTAGAGCAACTGTTGGAGGAAGTCGAGCAAGGACAGATGGCAGAGACCTATCGTTGTTTGAATGCCATTGTGATTAAAAATGCTATTCATTCCTTAGATAAAAATTATCCCCTAGCAGAGGAGGATAGCGAGTTTTTGACCACTTATCTCTATGCTATTGAGTCTTGGACATGGTTTGAACTCTACCTTTTTTGCAATACTATGCCCTTCTTGAGTAACCAAGATTTGATATTTTTATCAACTGCTTTAATTGAAAAATCCAAAGAATTTAAAGAGTTAGTACACAATCGATGGTATATGAAAAGTGGTTATCTTAATATCATCTCAGAACTTATGGAGCGCAAGCTATTTTCTTATATTCCAATTTTTGAGGCTGAGCTGGAGCGCATGCTCCGTCCATACGATGTTTTTGAAAAAGTATTGTGGCAGTTTTTAAAGAAAATGCAGATTTTTCTTCAAACTAAAGGAAGCAATCAAAAAGAGATTGAACACTTTATCCAATCTCTGCAAGTATTAGAAAATCCACAATTGACAGCCCTTTTTGAATTGCGTTTGCAGCAATACAAAGAGCTTATCGATTAGTTAGAAATGGGAAAAAGATAATAATATCAGCAACGATCGTCAATAATGTTAAAATTTGTTTCTTCATAGTTTCTCCACTCCTCATTAGTAATAACTTTATTCTACCAGGAAAATAATCAAATCCACCAAAATCGCAAATCTGAAATTTTTATAAGAAAAAATATCAAATATGCGATTTTCTACAATAAGCCAATTTCCGTGTTATACTGTCCTTGTAAAACATTTGAAGCAAATCCTAGGTCGCAGAAGTGGTTTACAAGAAGAAAACAATTGAAGGAGTATAAAAGATGTTAAATTTACAATTTGCAGAAACAATGGAATTGACAGAAGCTGAGTTGCAAGATGTTAGAGGAGGCAACACTGTGGTTAACCCAGGCGGTGGAATTGTAGTAGGTTGGGGAGGCCTAGGAACACCTTGGTCGATCACTAATTTCTGGAAGAAATATTTTAATGATAAACCTGAGTCTGATTCTGACCGCCGTCGTTATTAATATCCAAAGCCCTTGCCTTTTTCTTGAGTAGGGGCTGTCTTTATTTCATAGTATAGGAGAAAATAGAATGAAAAAGGTAACCTCAATATATTACTTTATTATAGCTTTTCTACTAGTTATTGCTGACCAGGAGTTCAGTGGTCTAGTTTTACGCAGCGACCTTGTTATTGGGCTATCTGACTTTGGCTATTATCTGTCGGATATGATGTTGCATTTTCTTGTCGTTTTTATTGCTTTTTTTGCTATGGTTAAGTCAGGAAAATGGCAACAAATCAACAGTAGAAAGTTTAAAGGATCCTATCTTTTCTATTCCTTCCTAGCTCTGCTTGCTTTTGTTGTTTGGAATTTCGTCACCTTTTTTCTTTTCCCACCTACTCGAAATGAAATTTCTTATCAACATGCTGCTCCTACTTTTACAGGAGCTACGGCATTTTTGATGTATTTTTTTTATCCTGTGATTGCAGGTCCCATTTTTGAAGACATGATTTATCGTGGATTAGTGATGACTGCTCTGGAAAAAGGGAAGAAATGGGGACTGGATGTACTCGGATCAGCTATATTATTTGGAATCTTGCACATTAGTAGTCATGGTTGGGTCTTGACAGACTTTGTCTTCTATATGGGTGGAGGTCTTATATTTGCAGTCTTATTTAGAATGACAAAGTCAATTTATTGGTCTATTGGACTGCATATAGTTTACAATGGTATTGGTCAGCTTTTGATGTTACTGTAATTTTGGTTGTTAGTAGTATCGCGGTCTATCCTTGGGGAAAGCTTCCCATTTGAATTTAAAAAGGAGTTATAATGAAAGTATTTCTTCAAAATAGAGATTTTAGGCAATTAACCATCAACCAGTGGATTTCAACACTTGGGGATACGATTTTTTATCTAGCCTTTTTGAATTATGTGGCAGATGCCTCTTTTGCACCTTTGGCGATTTTACTCATCACGATTTCAGAAACCCTTCCTCAAGTTCTACAAATCTTTCTGGGAGTTTTGGCGGATTTTCAACATCATCGTGTCTTGAAATACAGAGTCATTAGTTTTGCAAAATTTTTGCTTTACTCTATAGTGTCCTTATCGCTTTCAGGGCAGTCCTTTTCCTTGTTATTAGTAGCATTTATTTGTCTGATTAACCTCTTATCTGACACATTGAGTTATTTTTCAGGCGCCATGCTCACTCCGATTTTCATTAGAATTATTGGGAAAGACCATCTGGCAGAAGCTATTGGATTTAAACAGTCAACTGTTAGTTTGGTGAAAACAATCAGTAATATTCTAGGAGGAGTCTTACTAGGCATTCTTTCCATCCAGTTTATTTCCTTACTGAACGCTCTTACCTTTTTAATCGCATTTTTAGGTATCCTCTTCATAAAAAATGATCTCTTGAAAGTAGAAAAAACGATTAGCTATCAAGAAGGACTTTCTGTAAAATCCTTTTGCCAGCATTTGCTCCAATCATCGAAATTGATATGGAATATGAATCAGGTGCTCTTGGTTTTGTTTATTATTTCTATTAGTCAAGCAGTGATAAATGTTACAGTTCCTGTTTCTACTCTGTTTTTGAGGAATCAACCCTTTTTGAATTTACAAACAGGTCAATCTCTTGCCTTGTTATCCACTCTTGAATTAGCAGCCCTTATTGTCGGAAGTCTTGTGAGTGACTATCTGAAAAATATGATTTCTATAAAAACAGCTCTCTATGCCTCACTTGTTATCCAGTTGCTTCTTCTAGTAGGATTTGGCACAGTTCGTTTTGACTGGATTCTTATCTTTAGTGCCTTAGATGCCTTTTTCGCAGGTGTTCTATCTCCTCGATTACAGGAACTCGTTTTTAAACAAATACCTGAGGAGTCAATGGGAGCAGTTCAATCCTCTATCGGCGCCATTACGGTTGTTTTACCTAGCTTATTTACAATAGCTTTGGTAACCATTGCTACTAGCTTTGGAACTCTGGCAGTTAGCTTTGTTTTATTGCTATTTCTTCTAGTTGCCTTTGCCATGCTCCTAAATATCCGTGAAAGTGTTTAGCGGAGAATTTGTCTAATATATGTTTGAGACTGGATTGCCAGTCTTTTTATGATGGTCAAAATCAACAGACTTTTTTCTCTTTCCTGAATGTGTTATAATAGTCCATGCTGTGGCTGGAGTCTTTTCAGCCCACCTATTAAGACAATATGAGGAGAAAGATGAAAGAAAAAGGATTTTGGGAGGGGGCGCAGGCAGCCATGCCAACGGCCCTTGGTTATGTCAGTATTGGCTTGGCCTGTGGGATTATCGGTGCGCCCTATGTGACACCTGTTGAGATGGGCTTGATGAGCCTCTTTGTTTATGCTGGGAGTGCCCAGTTTGCCATGTTGGCCTTGATTGCGGTTCAAGCTCCTGTGGCAGCTATTGCTATGACGGTCTTTTTGATCAATTTGCGTCTCTTTTTGTTGAGCTTGCACGCATCGACCTATTTCCGTCATACCAGTCTTTGGCACAATATCGGTATGTCTAGTATCTTGACGGATGAGACTTATGGCGTTTTGATGGGCGAATTGGCCCATGCAGACAAGGTCAATCCTATGTGGATGCACGGAAACAATCTTAACAGCTATGTGGCTTGGTTTGTGGGAACAGTAGTCGGAACGGCTCTGGGTGGCCTGCTGCCAAATCCAGAAATCTTTGGCTTGGATTTTGCCCTGGTTGGGATGTTCATCGGAATTTTTGCTTCGCAATTCCAGATTATGCAAAGACGGATTCCTGTCCGCAATCTGCTCATTATCCTAGCAGTTGTTGCGGTGTCCTTCTTTTTACTCTTGACAGTGGTGTCTCAGTCACTAGCTGTTCTGTTTGCGACGCTACTTGGTTGTACAATGGGGGTGGTTTTAGATGGTCAGTAAGTATCTTTTATTAGCAGTTATTTTCTCTGGCTTGGTGACGTGGATTCCCCGTATGATTCCCTTCATCTTGGTCAAGTATAAGGGCTTGCCTGCAATCGTTGAGCGCTTTTTGAAGTTCTTGCCCGTTTCCATTATCTTCGCCTTGATTCTTTCAAGCGTAGTGACAGGCAAGGTTGGTAGTCTTCCGCAAATCAAATGGTTGGACTTTTTAGCAGTCTTTCCAACGGCTTGGGTAGCCTTTCGTTATCGCAATCTAGTCGGAACAGTTCTCTTTGGAGTGGTCTTGATTGCAGTCTTGCGTCTGGTCTTTTAAATTAGCCATAAAGAAAACCTATCACAGATATAGATATCATATAATGGCGTAAATAGTCTTTTTCTGTTAAGATTATAAGGTATTCTATTTTGGAGGAAATGACATGAAAAAAATCGTTAAATACTCATCTCTTGCGGCCCTTGCGCTTGTTGCTGCAGGTGTGCTTGCGGCTTGCTCAGGTGGTGCTAAGAAAGAAGGAGAAGCAGCTAGCAAGAAAGAAATCATCGTTGCAACCAATGGCTCGCCAAAACCATTTATCTATGAAGAAAATGGCGAATTGACTGGTTACGAGATTGAAGTCGTTCGCGCTATCTTTAAAGACTCTGACAAGTATGATGTCAAGTTTGAAAAGACAGAATGGTCAGGTGTCTTTGCTGGTCTTGACGCTGACCGTTACAATATGGCTGTCAACAATCTTAGCTACACTAAAGAACGTGCGGAGAAATACCTCTATGCCGCACCAATTGCCCAAAACCCTAATGTCCTTGTAGTGAAGAAAGATGACTCTAGTATCAAGTCTCTCGCTGATATCGGTGGAAAATCGACGGAAGTCGTTCAAGCCACTACATCAGCTAAGCAGTTAGAAGCATACAACGCTGAACACCCAGACAACCCAACTATCCTTAACTATACTAAGGCAGACTTCCAACAAATCATGGTACGTTTGAGCGATGGCCAATTTGACTATAAGATTTTTGATAAAATCGGTGTTGAAACAGTGATCAAGAACCAAGGTTTGGACAACTTGAAAGTCATTGAACTTCCAAGCGACCAACAACCTTACGTTTACCCACTTCTTGCTCAAGGTCAAGATGAGTTGAAATCATTTGTAGACAAACGCATTAAAGAACTCTACAAAGATGGAACGCTTGAAAAATTGTCTAAACAATTCTTCGGAGACACTTACCTACCGGCAGAAGCTGATATTAAATAATTTCTTGAAATCATCCATTCTGAGTAAGAGGGGTGATTTCTAAGTCTTTAAGGATATAGTTTTAAACTATATATCTGATTATCTAATAACAATTTGTGCAATTGAACAAAGTATGAGATACTAGTACGGTATTATTTTTAAGGAGAAAGAATCATGAAAATCAAAAAATGGCTTGGTGTAGCAGCCCTTGCTACAGTCGCAGGTTTGGCTCTTGCAGCTTGCGGAAACTCAGAAAAGAAAGCAGACAATGCAACAACTATCAAAATCGCAACTGTTAACCGTAGCGGTTCTGAAGAAGCGCGTTGGGATAAAGTTCAAGAATTGGTTAAAAAAGACGGAATCACTTTGGAATTTACAGAGTTCACAGACTACTCACAACCAAACAAGGCAACTGCTGATGGTGAAGTAGACTTGAACGCTTTCCAACACTATAACTTCTTGAACAACTGGAACAAAGAAAACGGAAAAGACCTTGTAGCGATTGCTGATACTTACATCTCTCCAATCCGCCTTTACTCAGGTTTGAATGGAAGTGACAACAAGTACACTAAAGTAGAAGACATCCCAGCAAACGGAGAAATCGCTGTACCAAACGATGCTACAAACGAAAGCCGTGCGCTTTACTTGCTTCAATCAGCTGGCTTGATTAAATTGGACGTTTCAGGAACTGCTCTTGCAACAGTTGCTAACATCAAAGAAAATCCAAAGAACTTGAAAATCACTGAATTGGACGCTAGCCAAACAGCTCGTTCATTGTCATCAGTTGACGCTGCCGTTGTAAACAATACCTTCGTTACAGAAGCAAAATTGGACTACAAGAAAGCACTTTTCAAAGAACAAGCTGATGAAAATTCAAAACAATGGTACAACATCATCGTTGCGAAAAAAGATTGGGAAACATCACCAAAAGCTGATGCTATCAAGAAAGTTGTTGCAGCTTACCATACAGATGAAGTGAAAAAAGTTATCGAAGAAACATCAGACGGTTTGGATCAACCAGTTTGGTAATAAGAAACAGGGAGGTGGGAGAGAAAATTCCACCTCTTGCTTTTGTATAGAGCATGGATTGTCAGGAAGAGTAGTTCATAGAAAGGTAGAGAGAATATGGTTTTTCCTAGCGAACAAGAACAGATTGAAAAATTTGAAAAGGATCATGTAGCCCAGCATTATTTTGAGGTTTTGCGTACCTTGATTTCTAAGAAATCAGTCTTTGCCCAGCAGGTTGGACTTAAGGAAGTCGCAAACTATCTGGGTGAGATTTTCAAGCGTGTTGGGGCTGAAGTGGAGATTGATGAGACTTACACGGCGCCCTTTGTCATGGCGCATTTCAAGAGTTCGCGTCCAGATGCCAAGACCTTGATTTTCTATAACCACTATGACACTGTGCCAGCGGATGGGGATCAGGTCTGGACAGAGAATCCCTTTACTCTTTCAGTGCGCAATGGCTTCATGTATGGGCGTGGGGTTGACGATGATAAGGGGCATATCACAGCTCGTTTGAGTGCTTTGAGAAAATACATGCAGCACCACGATGACCTGCCTGTCAATATCAGCTTTATCATGGAGGGTGCGGAGGAATCGGCCTCGACAGACCTAGATAAGTATCTGGAAAAACATGCGGATAAACTCCGTGGGGCGGATTTATTGGTCTGGGAACAAGGAACCAAAAATGCCTTGGAACAGCTGGAAATTTCTGGTGGAAATAAGGGGATTGTGACCTTTGATGCCAAGGTAAAAAGTGCGGATGTCGATATCCATTCTAGTTATGGTGGGGTTGTGGAATCAGCTCCTTGGTATCTCCTCCAAGCCTTACAGTCTCTTCGCGCTGCAGATGGCCGTATCTTGGTTGAAGGCTTGTACGAAGAAGTTCAAGAACCAAATGAACGAGAAATGGCCTTGCTAGAAACTTATGGTCAACGAAACCCAGAGGAAGTCAGTCGGATTTATGGATTGGAGTTGCCTCTCTTACAAGAGGACCGTGCAGCCTTTCTAAAACGTTTCTTTTTCGAGCCAGCCCTTAATATCGAAGGGATTCAGTCAGGTTACCAAGGACAAGGTGTTAAAACGATTTTGCCAGCAGAAGCCAGTGCTAAGCTAGAGGTTCGTTTGGTTCCTGGCCTAGAACCGCATGATGTTCTGGAAAAAATTCGGAAACAGCTAGACAAAAATGGCTTTGATAAGGTAGAATTATACTATACCTTGGGAGAGATGAGCTATCGAAGCGATATGAGCGCGCCAGCCATTCTCAATGTGATCGAGTTGGCCAAGAAATTCTATCCACAGGGCGTTTCAGTCTTGCCGACGACAGCGGGGACAGGGCCTATGCATACGGTCTTTGATGCCCTAGAGGTGCCAATGGTGGCCTTCGGTCTAGGAAATGCCAACAGCCGAGACCACGGTGGAGATGAGAATGTGCGAATCGCCGATTACTACACCCATATTGAATTAGTAGAGGAGCTGATTAGAAGCTATGAGTAGAGATATTATCAAGTTAGATCAGATCGATGTGACTTTTCATCAAAAGAAGAGAACCATCACAGCGGTCAAGGATGTGACCATTCACATCCAAGAAGGGGATATCTACGGAATCGTTGGATATTCTGGAGCAGGGAAATCAACCCTTGTACGGGTGATTAACCTCTTGCAAAAACCATCTGCAGGGAAAATTACCATTGACGATGATGTGATTTTTGATGGCAAGGTCACCTTGACGGCAGAACAGTTGCGTCGTAAACGTCAAGATATTGGAATGATTTTCCAGCATTTTAACCTGATGAGCCAAAAGACAGCAGAGGAGAATGTAGCCTTTGCCCTTAAACACTCTGGACTCAGCAAGGAAGAAAAGAAGGCTAAAGTAGCCAAGTTGTTGGACTTGGTTGGCTTGGCAGACCGTGCTGAAAACTACCCTTCACAACTATCTGGAGGGCAAAAACAGCGTGTAGCCATTGCGCGTGCCTTGGCAAATGATCCAAAAATCTTGATTTCAGACGAGTCAACTTCTGCCCTTGACCCTAAGACAACCAAGCAGATTTTGGCCTTGTTGCAAGATTTGAACCAAAAATTAGGCTTGACGGTTGTCTTGATTACGCATGAAATGCAGATTGTCAAAGATATTGCCAATCGTGTGGCAGTTATGCAGGACGGACATTTGATTGAAGAGGGTAGTGTCCTTGAAATCTTCTCAGACCCTAAACAACCCTTGACCCAAGACTTTATCTCAACAGCTACAGGTATTGACGAAGCCATGGTCAAGATTGAGAAACAAGAAATCGTGGAACACTTGTCTGAAAACAGTCTCTTGGTGCAGCTCAAGTACGCTGGAGCTTCAACAGACGAGCCACTTTTGAATGAATTGTACAAGCACTACCAAGTAACGGCTAATATTCTCTATGGAAATATCGAAATTCTCGATGGCACTCCTGTTGGAGAATTGGTTGTAGTCTTGTCAGGTGAAAAAGCAGCGCTAGCAGGTGCCCAAGAAGCCATTCGTCAAGCAGGTGTACAACTAAAAGTATTGAAGGGAGGACAGTAAGATGGAATCATTGATTCAAACC
>CAUQGR010000016.1:0-31390 GCA_963517545.1 uncultured Streptococcus sp.
CTGCTGCTCGTGAAGCGGTTCTCGCTGCGGATGCCATCTGGATTTTCTCTCCAGTCTACAACTTCTCTATCCCTGGAACAGTGAAAAACTTGCTTGACTGGCTATCTCGTGCCCTTGACTTGTCTGATACACGTGGCGCTTCTGCCCTTCAAGACAAGTTTGTCACAGTATCGTCTGTAGCCAATGCAGGTCACGATCAACTTTTCGCTATCTACAAAGACCTCTTGCCATTTATCCGTACACAAGTCGTTGGTGACTTTACTGCTGCACGTGTTAATGACTCTGCCTGGGCAGACGGAAAATTGGTTCTCGAAGAAACAGTCCTAAACTCACTTGAAAAACAAGCGGAGGACTTGCTTAATGCTATCAAATAAAGATGCTTTATGACTCTTTTCCACCCATTTGGGTGGTTTTTTCATACCTAATACTCTTCAAACCACGTCAGCATCGCCTTACCGTACTCAAGTAAAGCTTGCGTCTAGCTTCCTAGTTTGCTTTGTGATTTTCATTGAGTATAACTTAACAGTCCTGTCTAAAACATGGAATTCTGGAAGGTCCTTTATAGGATATTTAATCTAGAATAGTACAATGTTGTCTCTAAAACATTTTTATAAATTATAATAGATTAAAACTAGAATAGTGCACTACGACTCCTAAAATATTTATAGAAATTAATTTAATCATGTACCTAATATTAGAATTATTTATCCCAAATTTATTTGAAAGCTTCTCTAAGCTATATCCTTGTTTTCTAAGTTCATAGATCTGAACTTTATCATCATAAGTTAATTTCATAATAAAAACACCCCAAAAGTTAGATTTTTTCTGTCTAACTTTTGGGGTGCAGTTCAATCAAAACTCTAATACGATGCGTTTTATCATGGAAGAATCTACTATATTTCTCCTCAAATTGAGGTTCTATATCATAGTAACTCTACTCATTCATCGATTCAATTTTTAATCCTCGATCAATTTATAAAAATCAGAATGCTTTAGAGATAAAGTCTAATCTTCTTTACGTTTTGTAGCCAATAGTGCTGCTGACAAGGCCAAGCTAACACCTGCTAAGAAGATGGCTGTATCAGATTCTCTCTCACCAGTTTCTGGTAAGCTATTTTGATCTCCTTTGACTGCTGAATCCTTTCTTTCTGCAGTCTGGTTATTAGCTATGTTCTGTACTGGATGCCCTGTTTTCTCCCGAACTGGTACTTCCTGATTTCCCACTGTTTCTGGAGTAGCTTTATCCTCTGGAAGTTTACTATCTTGAGGCACTCCTGGATTTACCCCGTCTTTAAAGTCAGGCTTCTCATCGACTGGTGCTACCTGATTACCTACAGTTGATTGTTTCCCTTTGTATTCTGAAATGTCGTTAACTGCTCCTTCAACAAAGTTAGCCCCTCCCTTAAATTCAGGGACTTCATTAACCGATGCTTCTACAAAGTTGACCCCTCCTTTGAATTCTGGAACTTCGTTGACTGGTGCAGGCTCCTCGCCCTTGCTATTTGAAATAGATGGTTTTACTCCTACCTCGATAATGCGGTCTTGAGCCTTTCTTTGTTCAGTATGAACAATAGTTCTAGTAGTTCCCACAACTTGAATATAGTCAACTTTTTCTCCATCTTGTCCTTCAGAAACAACACGACGTTGACCTTGAGCAAGTTCAGGATTTTCACGAATAACTTCTTCAAATGGAAGCGGAGTCTTTTCAATTTCCAAGCTTGGAGTTTCTGCTACTAAGTTCTTAACTCCTTCTGTCGGAGTTGTTTGGAAGGCTGTCTTAAAGTGTAAACGATACTCTTTCACAAGATTTCCATCTTTGGAAACAAGACGCACGAGTGTTGGAAGATTGATATTTCCAGGATTCACAACTGTGACTACTCCATGTCCACTAGTTGTCGCAGTAACTTTTGGTTGGGAACTCATTGCTGTTAGTGTATAATCTGTCACATTTGGATCAAAGTTTTCCAATGCTTTTCCATCGATCGAAATAGTCGCTGATGGTCTCTCCACTCCTGCTCCTTTTCCTGCAGAGTAGGCTGTAAATTCTACAACTGCCAAACCATTAGTAGTAGCCTTACGAGTCATGCGGGCACGAATAGCTGTCGTTTGAATCGGATCAAAGTTAAACTCTATTGGTTTACCAGCTACGATTTCTCCAGATACCTTGTAAGGAATTTCTTGCCAATTTTCTGCCTTATTGAATGGATGGTCAGCATTTTCTTCGTAACGAGAAATCGTACTTGGTTCTGTAAAGGCAGGACCAATATATCTTTCTAGAACCATTTTCTCTGGAGCATCTGTTCCACTATCTTTAAAGAATTGGATTGCTACTTTTCCAATAGATGAAGAGGCAATTTTTCCATCCTTCTTAAAGAGTAGTCCGACAGAAGTTTCTTGATTTTTCGGAGTCCGAGACCAGTTTGTCCAACGTCCATCTTCATTGTATTTTCCATCATTGATATAGAAAATTCTATCATGTGAAGCTGCTTGTGTATCGTTCGTTGTCGAAGCAAAGGCTTTAGAATCCGTTTCATTGTTGCTTGGATTTTCTGACAGAACTTGGTTACCTTTAGCTATAACTGTTACCTGCATTTTGGTGCTTAAATCTGTACCTATTACATGACCAGTTACTTCAAAACTTCCCTCCTGTTCTGTCGCATGTTCAGGAATGGCATCCCATTGAACTGCAAGGTTAGCCTTAACCCAGCCAGATTGTGAAGGATAATAGACTGTCACTTCAGCAGGCAATTGAAGTTGATCACCAACATTCAAAGTCTTAGCACTATTTTCTGCCGCTGCTGGTTGTGTTGACTCTTTTTCGTCATCACGAAAGATACGATATTCTTTAAGAACAGTTCCATCCTCAGCTTTCAAGATAAGACGTGTCGCACCTTTTTCACTTGTTGCAGGAACAACTGTCACCAAGCCATTGTTGCTTGCTGTTGCAGTGATTTCTTTGCTAGATTGAGGAATATAGTAATCAGTCTTAGATGGATTAAAGTGTTCAAGATCCTTTCCATCTACCTTGATAGAAATCTCTGAACTTGTAGAGCTTACTACCTTATTTCCAAGGATAGTTAGCTCTGTCAAACCAATACCAGCAGTTCCATCTGCTTTCTTCATGCGCATACGAACAGCATAGGTTTCTACCTTATCAAATGTAAAGTGGTTGGTTTTACCTGCAGATAATTGTCCAGGAGCTTTGAGGTGTTCCACCTCTTTCCAGTTAGCTGCATTATTAAATGGATGGTTGCTATCACGTTGAGCATTATTGACATCATTCGGAAGATCTGGAACTTCTTGACCGACATAGTATTCAATAACATATTCTTTTGGAAGACCAATCGCTCCATCAGTATAGAAATCAACTGAAAGATTATCAACAAAGCGCTTGGTCAAATCACCAGAGTTTCCAAACAAGATTGATGCCCAGTCATTATCAGTATTTGTTCTCCAAGTAGTCCATCTATTTTTAGCATCTGTAGGCGTTCTTGATACAGTCAGGTCGTTCAAAGCATTAGCTGAATCATCCCCTCCTGTATTGGATACAATAGCTGCTGGCAATTGTGAACCTGTCCATTGTTTAGAGATATTATTTCCAGCAACCACTTGACTAGAAACACGGACACGAGCCTTGGTGGTCAGATTGCTACCAACTAAATGACCATTGATTTCATACACCCCTTCAGTTTGACTAAAGTTAGCTGGTACCTGATCCCAAACCACATCTTTGTAGATAGTGGTTCCATTAGAATGGTAAGCACGTACACTAGCTGGCAATTGAACTGTCTCACCCTTAGGAAGAGTAAGGCTGATTTCCTCTGCAACTTGCAAGCCTTCAACCGTCACCGTTGCTTGAGTCTCAATATCTGTACCTTCTACATGTCCTTTAAGGGTAAAGCTATGATAGTGCCCCAATTCTTTTTCAGCTACTTTGTCCCAAGTTACAGCTACCTTACGAGGCAAGCCTTTATCAAATTCTGCTCCAACTTGACTAGGTAAATTAGGTTGCTGATTGATATCGGTAGAGATAGAAACTGGATGAAGTTTTACAATTTTCTTCTCTACTTTATTTTCTTTAATCACCAATTCAGTTGCGACAGATTTCGTTTTTTCTGTTTGATTGTCAATACGAGGAGTTAGAGTAACACGACCCTTAGTATAGAGCAACAAGTTCTGTCCATTTACTTCAAGATGACCACCATCAGCTGACTTGGCTTCCAAGTGGACATCTGACGCTGCAAATTCCGTCTGTGAACCATCCTCATAATGCCCAATCACATGATAAGGGAGAACTTGATCTTCTGTTGCTTTCTCTTTTCCTTCAACGCTTACTTCCAAACGAGTCAAAGCAGGTGCTTCCTTCACGAATTGAATCAAGTAAGTTTGAACCAAGTCACCCTTTTGGTCACTCAAGAAGACAGAAGCCTGATAGCCATTATCAGCAGAAGCTTGCTGAACAGTTACTTGATATCCGGTAGTCTGAGCTCCAACACTTGGAATGGTTGCAGTGTAAGGAAGGGATACACGGTAATAAGTCTTACCAGACTCGAAGTTCTCAAGAGTTTTATCCCCTACAGTAAGTCCTGTAATGCTACTTGTTGTTTCCTTACTGCTTGCAATAAAGGTTGCAGTCACTTCACGGTCGTCATCTACCAATTTACCAGTAGCCTCCGTACGTCCACCTTCCTTGTTCAAAGCAGCAGGATCTTTCAAGGTCCAAGACACAACATCTGTATCAATCAAGCTACCATCTGACAAAACAGCAGTAACCGTTTTATCCAAATCAGCTGCCGTTGTACCAACTGGAACTGTCGCTACCTTAGGCAACCACTTATCAAGTGCAACTACCTTGACAAGGGCTTCAGCCTTAGCTTCGAGACCTTCTACATTACCAAATACTTTTTTCTCACCTGCACTTGTAAGCAAGTCAGATGGCACTTTCCAAGTCACATCTTTTTCTTCAACACTACCATCACTATAAATAGCTGTTACTGTTCGTGGTAATTCAGGAGTGGTACTCACATCAGTTGTGGCCTTCACAGGAGCATAGGCTATAAAGTGACGGTTTTCTTTCTTACCAGACACGGTTGCAACTGTTGCACTATCAGATGTTAAACCAGCAGAATCTGCATAAAGAGTAAATTTACCTTCTTTTTCTGTTGATTTTACAATGACAACCCCTTTACCATTGAAGGCACGTCTCTGCCATGTTCCATCTGCTTGAGCTTTGTAGCGCTCACGACTAGCTTGTTCCCCATTATCTACACCAACGATTTGTCCCTGACCATGGAGATTGAAATGAACAAGATTATTCGCTGTCGGAACAACATTCCCTTCGCCATCAACAATTTCGTAATGGATGTAAGATAAATCTTTACCATCTGCTGTGATAACATGCTCTTCTTTAGTCAGACGAACTCTTGCTGGCTCCCCAGCAGTTGTCACACTATCACGCGCAATTTCGTTGCCATTTTCATCTCGAGCAATCGCAGTCAGTGTGCCTGGTTGGTATTTAACAAGCCACTCAAGATACAATTCACTTGGTTTAGCTCCTTCATGATAAGGGCGTCCATCTTCTGTCCTTTTCTTAGTAAATTCCTTTTTACCAAGCGACTGACCGTTTAAGAATAATTCAACATTTGCTGCATTTGAGAAGGTACGAACTGGAACCTTTCCATCGACCAACATCTTGCGATCCTTAAGGGTCTCTTCAGTCCAGTTCCAATGCGGTAAAATTCGGACAGTTGGTTTTTCTTTATCACTATACCACTCACTACGGTAAAGGTAGAAATCATTCTTGGGCAAACCAGCTGTATCAATAATACCAAAGTAGGAACTTTTTACAGGTGTATTATCTTGGTTATGCCATGGAGTTGGTTCACCGATATAGTCAATTCCTGTCCAGATAAATTGTCCAGCATAGCCAGCACGATCACGGTCAAAAGTCCATGACTCAGTAGCTGTTCTTCCCCATCCAACACGGTCATTACCATAATCAGATTGTTCATAATGACGATTTGGACTGTTATCATGTCCAAGAATTCGAGCAGGATTGTAATAAGAATCACGCGTTCTTGTCGCTGAAGACGTTTCAGAACCATAAATGAGCCAATCTGGATGAGCTCTACGAACAGCATCATAATTGCGTTCTCCATAGTTCATACCCACAGCATCCATAATTTCTGCAACTTTCAAGAAATCACCTGTAGATGCACGACTAAATTTATTTTCACCCATGGTTACGTAACGCTCAGTATCAATCGCTTTGATAACAGCCTTCAAACGTTTAGCAGTTTCAATAGAACGAGGACTACCATTTGCCTCCTCTACCTCATTTCCAAGAGACCACATCACAATAGACGGATTGTTCTTATCACGTTCTACCATTGTTCTAAGATCAAAATCAGACCACTTCTCACCCTTCTTAGCTTCAGGATGAGTTGCATCTTGATCAAAGAACCGTCCATAGTCGTAAGTCTTCTTGCCACCATACCAAGTATCAAAAGCCTCCTCTTGAACCAAAAGTCCTAGACTCGCCGCAGCATCTAGCAACTGAGGGCTCGCCGGGTTGTGAGTGGTACGAATGGAGTTCACTCCCATATCTTTCAGAAGTTTTAATTTACGATAAGTAGCCTTATAGTTCTCTTCTGCACCCAAGGCTCCATTGTCATGGTGAATACTTACCCCATGGAATTTCATTCTCTCACCATTGAGAGAAAATCCTTCCTTAGCTGTCCAGTTGAAATAACGGTAACCAAATGTATCTTCTGTTACATCAACTAACTGGCCTTCTT
Organism: uncultured Streptococcus sp.; assembly: GCA_963517545.1. GTDB lineage: Bacteria > Bacillota > Bacilli > Lactobacillales > Streptococcaceae > Streptococcus. The sequence goes on from CAUQGR010000016.1 coordinate 6,798, forward strand.
TATAGACTTTTGTTTTTAGAACATAAAGTTGAGGATGGTAACTTTTCGTTGTCCAAAGAGTTGGCTGATTAACAAAGATATTCTGATTAAATTGTGCTGTTTCATTTTCTGCCAAACTCTTAGTTGCAGAACGAACTAGTTCTGAAACAGCTTTACCCTCCTTAGTGAAAATCTGTTGCTCCACAAAGACATTAGCAGCTGTTTTATCTGTATTTTTAATCTTACTTTGAACTTGTGTTTCAACATTGCTATTTTTTTGTTCAGCTAATTTTGGTGTTGTAATGTGGTTCCCATTTTCCGCAACATGGACTTTATCACGATAACTAAGGGTTACATCACGATAAATCCCACTACCAGAATACCAACGACTACTTGGTTGCTTATTGGTCACTTGAACAGTAATGGAATTTTCACTGCCATCCTTGTTCAAAAATTCTGTAATATCATAAGAAAAATGATTGTAACCACTTGGATAATGTCCTACAAATTTACCATTTACATAAACCTTAGAATCCATGTAAACACCATCAAAATTGATACGAACATCTTTGTTTTTGTCTGCTTCATTCAGTGTAAAAATCTTACGATACCAAGCTGTTCCACCATTTAACTGTCCACCTTCGTTACGAGCAGGAGACTTGTGATCGAAGTCAAAATAAATACTCCAATCGTGTGGAAGATTCAATTTAGACCAATCATGAACATCCACATCTTTTTTTGAAAAATCTCCTTGGGCGTTTAGTTTAAAGTACCAATCTTTATTGAAGTCTTGTTTTCGATCTGATAATAGCTGCTTCTCTTTTTCAACATCCGCTTTACTTGACTCTTTAGAAAGCGCTTGCGTTTTTTCAGAAGAAGATTTGATATCTGTAGTCTGTTTTACCTGATCCTTTTCTGAAGTTTTTTTAGCATCATCTCTTACTTCTGTTCCAGCTGTTACTGCAGATTCAACAGGCTTTGGATTTGCCTCTTCAGATTTCTGTTTGTCCTCAGCTTTGTTTCCTTCTTCTACTTTATTTGGAGTTTCCACTTTAGGACTAGCCAATTCATGACTACCATCGTTAGCAGGTCTAGTAGTTTCTGTATCCTTAGTCACTTTATCTTCTGCCAATTCAGATTTTGGCTTTACAAACTCACGTCCACCATTCTCATCAGCCTTTGCGATAGCAGCTGCCACATCATCAGGAAGCTTATCTAAAGGTTGGGCTTGATGAACCGTTGTTTCTTCTGTTTGAGTATTGGATGAAGCCGCCTCCTCAGCTTGTACAGCTGAAATACCAAATATACTAGCCCCAATCATCACAGATGCCACACCTATAGCAAATTTACGAATGCTATAATGACAACGTTTGTCGAAAAGTCTTTTGTTCATTAAAATCCTCATTTCTTTTTCTTGACGCTAAGTAAGCGTTTACTTTTTAGAAAAAATAACCTCCTTCAGAATACACAACTAAGCATCAAGTTTGTTTTTTTTGTATATATTGAATATATCAAAATGAACAAAAAATTGCAATCTTTTTTATGATTTTAATATAACAAAAAAAGATTGAGGCAGCATCCTATAACGAGAAGCTTAACAATGGATAAAGAATATGGTCCGAAACTATCAACTATTCAAAAACCACACAGTGTTGCTTTCAGCTTGATGATGCTCAATACTGAAATCACTGTGTGGTTTTATTGTGACATTAATGTTTATCCAGGATTATTGAATAACTCTTTTTCGAATTCTTATACTCAATGAAAATCAAAGAGCAAACTAGGAAACTAGCCTCAGACTGCTCAAAACACTGTTTTGAAGTTGTAGATAAGACTGACAAAGTCAGGAACACATATCTACGGCAAGGCGACATTGACGCGGTTTGAAGAGATTTTCGAAGAGTATTAATCCTTTTTCCCTTTTTTGACAAACACGGCAGAAAGAACTAGTCCAAGACCACCTAATAAGGCTAAAGTAGCTGATTCTTCTCCACCTGTTGCTGGAAGTTGATCTTTAACTTTAGCAACCGATGTTTGTGGTTGTTCTTGTTTTTGTGCTTGATCTGTTTTCACTGATGCACTTGCAAATTCATCGGACTTTTCAACAGTAGTTTCAACATCACTATTGCCACTGCTCATCTTATCTCCATCGACTTTATCAACCGAATCTTTCAAGTTTTCCTCTGTTGGAGTGACTTGATGACTTGCTGTTTCTTTATATTCTGGGACTTCTACTACTGGTGCTGGAAGCTTGTCTGTTTTTTCAATAGCTTCAGTATACTCGGGAACTTCATTGGTAGCTGCCTCAACTGCATTAACACCACCTTTAAATTCTAGTGCTTCTACTACTGGAGTTACGCCATCGCCTGCTGTGCCAATAGCTTGAGTGTATTCTGGAACTTCATGAACAGCTGCTTCGACACCATTTACGCCACCAGTATATTCTGGGACTTCTACTACTGAAGCTGGTTCATCGCCCTTACTTGTAGTTGGAGCTGGTTTGGCTGGTTCTTCTGGAAGTTCTTGGTGGAATGTCGTCATTTCGTAGAACTCTGGTTTACCTCCTTCCCAAACAAGTTTCACATCCAATAATGGAGATTTATCTCGGACAGCAAATGTTTGGAAGCTTGAGGTAATCTCACCTATTTCTGACCAAGAATCTCTTTTATCTGATTTAAGAGTTCGAGCCAATACTCGAGCCTTCACTCCTTGCGGAAGACTTGAAACAAGTCGAATATGGTTCACATCTGTCGGTTCTGACAAGTGGTAGACCAGCTCACCTTGTTCTTTCTCAGCCTTATAGCTAGTCAATACCTTACCATCTACAAGGTTGGTGTAGAGATTACCTTGGCTTTCACCACTGTTTCCTTGAACAGTTGGGTCATTAATTGGTTTCACGAATTCGCCATCATTGATAACCAACTCAGTGAAGCCTACAAAACGAGCATCATAGTTAGCTGTAAATAGAACACGGAGATAATTGGCTTTAACTGGACTTGCAAGTTCACCCTCGATGTAGCGGTTTCCTGGCATCTTAGAATCATGTGTCCAACCATCTGTCAAGGAATCATCACGTGTCTCATTGGCAACACCATCACCAACTGTCACAAGATCTGTCCAAGTCTTGCCATCTTGACTGACTTGAATCTTACCATCACGGAGATAGTTTTGAGTGCCGTCTTGAATGTAAGCTCTAATTTTCTTGATTGCACGTTCACTACCAAGCTTCAAGGTGATATGACCATCTTTACGCGCATAGTCTGAAAACTCTACAAAGTTATTGTAAACTCCGTCGAACAATTGATCCAAGTTCTTAATCTTACGGACATCATTTCTACCGTATGTTGGATGAATGCCCATTGATGTCGAATCAAGTGTGGTTGGTTGAACTTCTTTTGTCTGAACAAGTAGAGAGGTTGCTGTCACTGCTTGTTCTTGGTCAGTCTTGTTGACCAAACGAACATAACGTACTAAGGACTTATCTGTCACTTGATCAGCCGGATACCATTCTTGGGCATTTGGAGAATATTCCAAATTAAGGGATGGGTTTTTTGTACCAACCGCTTGAATGAGTTCAGCTTGGTGAAGACGATCAAGTTTCATACCCAAATAACTCTTAGCTGGAAGTTTTGTTCCGCTCGGAATTTGCATATTATAACGGCCTAGGCTATCATCAACTGGAGTTGACTTCAAGCTTTCAACGTTTGTATCAGTCAATTGGCTATTGCCTGTACGTGTTTCAACTGAGAAGTCAGCGATACGCCACCATAAGTTGATGTTCTTAGTATTGCGAATACGAACATAGCGAGCTGAAATTGGAGTTTCAATTTCTTTTGTTTGCTCACCAGTCAAGCGATCCAATTCTTGCCATGAGTTACCATCTGCAGAATATTCAAGAACACCTTCTGCTAATTTATCTCCTGAACCTTGGTGGAGACGAACCTTAGTCACAGGTTTGACTTCGCCTAAGTCTAGTTGTACCCAACTATTTACTGGAGTTGTGTCAGTTCGATCAGCATTCGCAAGCATGGCTTCAGTATTGTCACGACCGTCTGTAATCTGACCAACTGTCGTATTGTACTTGTACATAAGATTTGGACTAATCGTCACAGTAGCTGCCTGTTTAGCACGAGTAACTTCTACAGGGCGGTTAACAGCAATTTCTCTTACAGCAAACCAAGTATTATCACGATCTGAAGTCGCAATCATTCGAACAGCCTTGGCACGAATATTGAGTTTTTCATATTTAATAAGAGATTCATTTCCAGTGTAGCTTGGTTCTGAAAGTGTTACCCACTCATCATTTTCATTAAGATACTCAACCTTAGCATTGTTAAAGGTATCACGAGGATTTGCTTGAGTTCCCATTGCAAAGGTCAAGTTTTGGAGTGGAACAGCTTTGTTAAATTTCAAACCAATGTAATCACCAGTCTTGATACTGTTTGGCGATTTGATTAATGCATGAGTTCCCAAATCTCCATCAGTTACCTCAGCAAGTCCGCCTTCTACACCTGTACGGTTTGTGATAAATGTACTGATAACTTGGTCTGGATGCAAGGCTTTTTGAACTTCTGTTGCCAAGATTTCACGCAGTCCAAGCAAGAATGGACGAATATGTTGAACACCTAACTCAGCTTTTTCGTCATGGTCTACATAATGGAAGGTGTGAGTTTGAGACTGTTCATATAGTTTCAATCCCTTATAGTAACTATCCCAAAGTTTTGCAGAATCATTCTTTTCGATAGCTTCTGTACCATCAAGGAGAGCACTCAAGGCATCCATTTGGTCAATGGTATTGTCCAACCAATAATGGATTTGAGCACGCATCTTTTCATCACCAGATGCTTTATAAAGTTGAGCTGCAGCTTTTAGTTTCACAAATTCTGCACGCAAGCCTTCACGCTCTGCACCAACATCTTGACCAGCTTTCAACTTAGACATGAAGGCCGCCAATTTCGGTGCGAGTTCAACAGACTCTTCCAACTTCACAACACGACCATCCATGTTTTGGTTGATCATATGTTTACCAAGCTCACGGAAGGCAAGAGATGCTTCGCTATCTGTAAACTTACCATTTTCAACAAAGTTGAAGGCAATATCGTTTACTTTCTTAGCTTCTTCTTCTGACTTCCATTGTTTCCATGCATATTGAGCTGCAGAGAAGAGGGCAATCTTAGAAGGCTCAGATTGTTGCATTGGATTCAACATGATACCTGAAAGAAGACTAGGATCAACATTTGGATGAAGGAATTTCTCACCACCACCTAAGATTAAGTGTTGTTTAGAGTTATCTGTAACAGGCCAATTGACCCATAGAGAAACTGGACGATAGGTCTTACCACCTGCAGTCAGGTTGTTCTTAAGGTTAGAGAGGAAGCTTTCGGATACTTCACCCCAGATCTTACCACCAGTAAGGGTCATAGAGGTTGAAGTTGGAAGATTTTCATTGAGTGCTTTCAACTCATCTTCACGGCCATTACCCCAATATTGACCTGGGACAAAGATCATTTCCTTACGAAGGCCACCATAAGTTGCTTGTTTTTCAGTCAACCAGTCTGTCATGTCCTTCATCAAGCGGTTGTAGCTATTGTAGCCACCAACTGGACTTGGTGCATCATCGGCCAAAATACCGAACTCACGAACACCGACATCCATCAATTGAGTGAATTTAGCTTTAATAGTTTCAAGGTCTTTTTGGTAGTCAGCATCGTTGCCAAAACGGATACGGTTATTCATGAATGGATGGATGGTCCACACATAACGAGTCTTGTTTTGGTTTCCGACACGCGCCAATTCACGAATTTCAGCTAGTTTTTCTTCTGGATAAAGTTCACGCCATTTCTTGTTGTGATATGGATCATCTTTTGGTGCAAAGAAGTATTGGGTCAACTTCAAGTCACCACCATAACGCATCAACTCAGCACGATCAGCATTGCTCCAAGGGTTACCATAGTATCCTTCAATAAAGCCACGGTTCTTAATTTCAGCATAGTCTTCAACTGTTACGTTACGCAAGACTGGAGCTTCACTTTCATTCAGCATGTGTTTGAGAGTTGTCAAACCGTAGAAGACAGCATCTGTATCTTTACCGACGATAGAGATTGTATTGTTCTTTATTGACAAGGCATAGGCATCAATCTTATCAAAGAGTCCTTGAGAAATTCCAGACACTTCTTTTTCAGCCTGGGAATTTTGACCATGAACACCAAGGTAGATGTTGGTAGCACCTGCCACTGCTGATTGACTGCTTGTGTATGAGATTTGATGATCTTGTAAAACACTCTTCAAGCGGTTACGAGTATAGATATCCAAATTATCCCCCATAACAAGATTGACTTGTTTATGGAGTTTTGTAACACCTTCATCGTAAGTTACTTTTTGTGGCGTTGGGAAGACCTTATACTCTTTCTTAAGGTAATCTTGACTTTTCGATGCTGCAGCAACCGCCTCGTCACTTGTAGGTTTCGTAGCTACAAAGTTATCCGCGAGTTCAGTTGTACCATCGCTTACTTCTTCAACTTTAGGTTTTTCTGGAGTCACAGGTTTCTCTGGACTAACTGGCTCTTCTGCATTGGTAGTAGAAACTGGTTTCAGAAGTTGAATTTCTGCGGCACTACCAAATCCTGCAACACCTGCTAGAACTTTTAATTCTACCTTATCCGTTTCAACTGCATCAAAGTTAACTGTTTTCTCTTTGACATTGTTTTCCCAAGTTCCTGAAGCAACTTTAACCATTTGACCATCTTTTTGAGCATAGATTTCGTAAGATGTCACGACTCCGTTACCACCACCTGGACGTGGAAGATAAGTCAAACCATTGACTTTTTCACTTGCTTTCAAGTTCATAGCAACTGTGAATGGTGCTTGATGTCCAGACCATTTTGAATGCCAGAAGGTGTTTGGATCATTGTCGAAGGCTTTTTCTACTGGACCTTCTGCATTGGTACCTGGTAATTCTTGACTAGTTGCAGAAACTGTAAAATGATTATTTGGAATCAAACGTGGATTTACAAATGGTTCATTTGACAACTCAGCACTATGCAAGATTCCTTTGAAACCACCGATCGTTTCAAGTGGTAGAACCAAGCTATTATGAGCAAAACGAGGATTAGCTGGATTTGCAATACGTTCAACCTTTTCACCATCTACATAAACTTCTGTCGATTGTGGTTTCGTTACAACAGAGATTTGATAACGTTTGTTCTTTTCAAGTTTCTTGTTGAATTGAATATGGAATTGCTCAAAAGTATAGGCAAGGTAGCCATCCTTATCTGCAAGATAAAGTTGATTATTGCCACTTGTTGAGAAGGTTTGTTCACCGTCACCAGTTACAGTAACATCCATTTTCAAGACATGACTTGGTCCTGCGTCACCAACTAGACCTTCGATTGTACTGTCTTTGTCGAAATTCAATCCTTTTTCACTTGTCTTCACTTTCTTAGCAAGGTAATCTTTGACAGTATCAGGATTTATCTTAAACAAATCTTCTTCAGTTACGGTCTTTTCTGGATTAGATTGTGGTGCATAGACACTTGCTGGTTGAATACGATCTGCATAGGTCTTAGCTGCACGATCGGAACCCCAAGTGCGTTCTGCAGTGGATTGCATACTCTTGAAGAAGCGTTTAAAGATATCATAAGAAGTAAGTCCAGTTTCATGAAGGTCAATATTATCATTCCAAACCGCATGACCACCACCAATGATATTAGGATTAGAGGCTTCTAGACGTGGTCCTCCACCTGTTGAGAAGTCATTTGGGGTCCAACGGTTGTACTGAGTTTCATAGTTAGCATAATCTCCATAAGCAGTTTGGCTATTGCTACCACTTGGGACACTATAGGTTGGAACATCTGTGATATTGATAATCTTGGCACCTTGAGCAATTGCAGCTGCTGGACGTTGCCATCCAAGGCTCCAGATATCCACTTCTACATCTTTCCAATCAACTGGCGTTTTTCCTTGTTTGGCGCTGAGTGATCCCCAAATACGTGGTGTATAACCTTTTCCTTTGATATACTTGATGAGGTCATTGACATAGCGACGATAGCTTTCTGGACTTCCATAATACTCATCTGTACCGATATGAACGGTAGAAACGCCATGAAGGGGTGCATCTGGACCATCAAGAAGTTTATCATAGACTGATTTAACAAAAGCAAGTGTTTCTTCATACTTGTTATCCAAGTCCAACATAGCTACACGTTCTACATTGTGTTTTCTCGCACTAAGTTGACCCTTGTACATCAAGTCTGGACGAACTTTAACGAATGAAAGGGCGTGACCTGGTGTGTCAATTTCAGGAACAAGGTTGATATGCAAAGCTTTTGCTAACTTGATGATTTCTTGCATTTCTTCCTTGGTATAGTGCTCATCTGATGTTAATTTTTGGCCATCCTTACCAACAATATCTGTCTCCACACGGAAGCCTGTCTTGGCATGCTCTAGAACATACTTCAGTTCTTCTTCTGGACTTAAGTTCTTACCTGCCAAGTGCTCTTTTAGGAAGATATAGTTATCATTTAGGTGCAACTGCAAGTCATTCATCTTGTAGTAGGCCATGTTTAGCATGATGTCTACAAGCGTATCATAAGGGATAAACTTACGACCTGTGTCTAGCATAAAGCCACGGTGGCTGAAGCTTGGGAAGTCACGGATCTCACCGTTCTGTAGATCTTTTTCTCCCATTTGAAGAAGTGTACGTGTAGCATAAAAGGCACCTGCATTTGTTGCAGCTTCTACAGTAATAACACCATCTTTTACAGTGATACCATAGCCTTCCTTGCCATATCCCTTGTCTTCAACCTTCTTAAATTCAATTCGTTTTTGAGCTGTCTGATTGCCTGTTGCAATTTCTAAGCCACGACTTTCAAGGTCAGTCTGATAGAATTTGGCTTCTTGACCAAATCCAGAATCTCCGACTGAAATAACAGTAGATGATGTAATAGAAGTTTTTCCTTCAGTTCCATACCATTGTTGAACTGCTGGAGCAACTGCTGGTTTAGTTCCAACGCCTTCGTCTGCATGCAAGCCTTTAATAAGAACTTCAAATTCTTTTGTGAAGGTATGAGTACCTTTGACTTGTTGGACCATAACCTTAACAGTTTGATCTGTTAAAGGTTTGTAGATTTTGTTATTGAGATCAACAACACCCTGTTTGTTGCTACCAATCAAGCTCACTTCACCCGGTAATTTAGGTAATACTAGAGATTTTCCATCTTTAGCAACTTCTAGTTCTGTCACCTGACGAATATCTGTTGGTTTGCTTGCATCCGGAATGTTTGAATAGGCACGAATTTCTTGAATACCAACATTTTTCCAGTTCATAGTACCAGCTTGGTAATCTGTGATTTCAAGTTTAAGGTACTTGGCTTGAATAGCCTCTTTCAAATCAACTTTTTCATCAAGAAGTGGAGTGCCTGTTCTTTGATAAGCTAACTTCCATTCTTTAACTCCCGAACCATTCACATCATCCTGGCCAGCGTAATAAAGATTCCATGACTTGATATTTGGATCATTTTTTTCACCACGAACACGGCGATCCCAATCAATCTCCACATGCTTAATCACTGTTGTCTTTTCAAGTGTAAATTCGATGGTTGGTTTTTCAACATTTTGATCAGTAGCCCAGCGAGTATCAGGTTTTCCGTCAATTGCCTTTTCTGCTGTGTACTGTGTGTTTGCTTCATGGTTTGATGCTGTAGCAGAAGCTTTTTCTAAATGATTGACATCTGGAGTTTCGACCAAATCTTTGGCCACTGGCTTTTCAGCAGGTTTAGCTGCTGGAGCTACTTCTTCTTTGGGAGTTTCTGCTGGTTTTGGAGTTGTTTCTTCCTTAGGAGCAGGAGTTTCAGTTGGTTTTGAAGTAGTTGTTTCAGCTGCAGTTGCTTCAGTTTCTGACGCTGCAGGTTGATCATCTACAGTTCCAGCACTCGCTTCTGCTTTTTCAATAGCTGCTGCTATATCTGCTGGCAGTTTATCCAGAGGCTGAGCCTGTGTTATTGTTCCTTCTGTTTCAGCAGCTTGAACCATACCAGCTCCAAAGAGACTGGCACCAATCATAACAGAAGCTGCACCAATCGTAAATTTACGAATACTATAATGACACCGTTTCTCAAAAAAATGTTTTCCCATTTTTTCCTATTTCCTTTCATACGCTCACAATCGTAAACGTTCTCATTTCCTTTAGAAAAAGAGAGGACCTAGAGGTCCTCTCTGGGTATTCTTTTTTCTCCACTAGAACAAGCAGAGAGTTTGAGCTCTCTTTTAATGAAAACTCTTGTATATTCTAATCTTCTTTTCTCTTTGCAAGAAATAGAGCAGACATTGCTAGACTGAGGCTGGCAAGGAAGAAGAGCTTATCTGACTGGCTAGTACCAGTTTCTGGAAGTTTAGCCTTCATTTCTTCTTTTGCTTCTTCTATCTTCTTTCCTGATTTAGAGCCATCAACCGATTGATATTCAAATGCCTGTACTGCTGGATCCTGCTGCTTCTGATTGAATTGATCTGTCGATGGAGTTTGTGCCTTACCTCCAACTTCCTCAGTAGATGAAGTCTGCGCCTTAGCTACAGGTTCTTCAGTTGATGGTGACTCTTGTTTAGAAACTTGTTTATAAACAACAGCATAATGTCCTAGTTGACTAGTTGTGAATTCAATTGTTCCCTGACCATTTGTAAAGTTTACTGCCTCACCTGATGCAGTATAGTATACCCCGGCCACTTCACCAGAAACCGGTAATCTAACAAGGACTGCACCTTTCGGCTGAACTTTATGATTATCCTTATCTACCAAATGAAGAGCATAAGCATCAAATTCCATACCTTGTAGACTTTGGTCTCTTACTTTTTGAACTTGAAGGTGCATATCCTTTGTCAAATCTCTTGATAATCCTGCAACTACAACTCCTGTATCCTTATCTGATAGGATACGAACATCCTCAGTTGGCTTGTCTACCGTAGGTGCTAGTTGGTCACCTGCTGTTCCTATTACACCTGTATACTCTGGAACTTCATGGATTGCGGCTTCAACACCATTTACACCACCTGTGAATTCTGGAAGGTCAACAACTGGGGCTGCTTCATCTCCCTTGCTTGAAGTTGGAGTTTCAGGTTTAGGTTCTGGATCTGGAGTTGGGGTAGGTGTTTGGTCTTTCAATTGGCCGAGATAATCTGCAAAGAATTCAAGCATTCTATTTGTCAAGAGATGGTTATCTGTTGCAAATTTCATGCTGGCAACAACACTTGCTACTTCCTCTTGATTGCTCTTATCAGTCAATTTTTGAGCTTTAGCCAAGGCTGCTTCATAGGCTGTAGTAGCAAGACCAGTTTCAGCAACCTGTGGACGAGCGAAGATCAATTCCGCAGCTGATTGATATTGGTTTTCTGTATCACCGTAGGTTCTTGTTCCAGTTAGAACAATCTTTTTAGCCTTGATAGTCTTACCAAAGTCAATATCTTTTGGTTTATTATTGTTAGCCCAATTGGTTGCATTGAAGGTATGTTCCTTACCTGTTTCATCAGTAACAACAAGAGTGACATCTCTCAAGTTACCATTTGATCCTGAACCACGTGGAACATAACGGAAGCCAGTAATTTCAGTTGGTTCCTTCAAGACCATAGTTGCAGGTTTACCAACATCTCCTCCGCTCCATGATGTATGCCATAGACTTGACACGTTGCCATCAAAGGCATTTTCAAGACCTTCACCAGCCTGAGCAGGAGCACTTAGGCTTGCAAAGTCATCTGCTACAAGAGCTGTTTTCTTCATCACTAAAGCGTCTTTAAGAGCATTGACCTTAGCAATTTCAGACTTAGCTTCTTCTACACTGATATCATCGTCTGCTTGGCTGAGGTTGAAGACTGCTTCTTTCAAAGCATCCATTGTTTCTTTGGTGTAGTTGGTCATAGCAACAGTTGGAAGATAGTTCTTGACAGCATTTTCTGTCATCATCTTACCAGTCAAGACAATTTCTTCGATTTGAAGTCTGTCCATGATGAAGTCATTGTAGCCACGGAAGTTCGCATTACCACCAGAGTCTCCGCGAGTATTACTTGCATTGCCTGTTGAGTAGATACCTACCCATGTATCGCCAGTTTCTGCACCTGTTACTAGGAAGGTTGCACGTTTCGCTTTCTTAGAATCTGTCCAAGTATTTGCCAATTCATGCATTTCCAAATTACTTGCTTGTCCCGATTGGAATTCTCCCTTACCAACTACAAAGGCGTAAGTATTGTCAGAACCAGCTTCATAGTCAAATGTAATACGGTAGGTCTTGCCTGCTTCAAAGCGGAAGTTTTGTGGAATTGTTTGGTAAACCAAGTTTCGACGACTTGCGAGACCATTTGTCTTGAGTGACCAATTTCCTTCGATAACGTCATCAACTTTCTTGCCATTCCAATCACGTTGTGTATATGGACCATGTTTTTCAGACAAGTGAGTACGGTTGTCTTCAACACCTTCGATACCACCGATGACAAATGGGAAGATACCTTGGCCGACATTTTCAAAGTCTTGTTTGAAGACACCTGTTGCAGTATCATGACCGTCACCGTACATATTTGATTCATTTTCAAAGGTGCGAATTTCATCGAAGTAAGTTGCTTCATTGCCTGCTTCACGACTCAAGGTCAAGGTTACATTTGAGACATCTGAACCTGTTGTGAAGAATGCATACATGTTTTGGAAGTAACTTGTGTTATCAACCGTTGCATTGCTTCGACGAGTATTGTGAGCATAGGCTTTTACATAGTTAAGTGCTAGTGACTTGTTAGTGTAGTTGGTGACTTCTTTTTCACCAGTATTAACAGTAATACTTGCTTTAGCATCACTACGGTTATCAACACCGACATAAACTGCGTATTTAGTATTTGGTTTCAAGCCAGTCAATTTTTGAGTGAGACTAACTTTTTCTTTATTACCTTGGATGCGGAGCATTTGGTTTGCACCTTGAGACTTCACGATTTCAGCCTTAGAAGCATCTCCTGAAATCTTCCAATGATCCAAAGATTCACTGTTAAATCCTTGGTCATAGATGTGCATTCCTTCACTCCATGACATTTCAGGATTTGTTTGTTTAGAACGATAGAGAACATATGGCTGATTTGCAGTGAGATCAAGGGTAATCTTACCGTCTTTCACGGCAACTTCTTTTTCCTCAGTCTTACCTTGGTCAGTTAGTTTATAAAGGTAAACCTTACCATTTGCCCAGTCGCTAGGAAGTGTCCAAGTTGTTGCACCTGCTTCAGTATTGAAGTAGTACATTTTTTCCTTGTCACTTTCAAGCTTATTACCATTTGCATCCCAGTTCCAAGGAGTCAAGTAAGCTGAACCGTCTTGGATGACACGTCCGTTGAGCGTTACTGTACGTTCACGATATTGTGGACTGTTGACATCATTGGATTTACGAGTTACCACAACCTTGTTATTTGCAGCATCGACCAACTCTACTTTCATTTCTGGAGTCCATTTATAGGTACTACCATTGTCAGTCATGTTTACTGGTTTACCATCTTCCCATTTGCTGACTGTGAAGTGTTGGAAGTACTTAGTCATAACATCATGAGCAAACAAGTTTGTTACATAACCGTTATAATCACTACGTCCTTGCCATCCTTCGAAGTCCTTCATGCTATAACCGCCTAGAAGTGGGTAGTCAGCTGCACCACCATAACTTCTGTAGTCCCCAACCCAAGAATCTTTTTGGTGGTTACGGATAAAGCGCGTGATAGCACTGTTGATACCTTTATTAGTATAGCCACCGTAGATCAAGTCAGCTGCCCAGTGTTGGAAGGTAGAATCATATTCACCACCATGCCCCCACTCAATAGCAAAGCGCCAACCTTGTTTGTTAATTTCTTTCGCAATAACGTGAGTTGCCCAGGCTCCGTTGTCACCTGATTGACCGTTACCCCAAACGTCAACGTAGATGAAGTCTAGTCCTTCACCCAATTCCTTCTTCAATTCTTCCCAACGAGCTAAACGTCCATGAGCCAAGTCATAACCAGCATCAATGTTGATACCTTGGTCAAGCCAGTTCCAACCGTAGCTGTAGCTACCATCTGCATTTTTACGAAGAATATCTTCATTAAAGTATTTAGACTCAGGATAGGTTTCTGAAGCGTTAACGTGGATACCGAGGTGGGCACCATATTTCTTAGCTTTCTCAATAAGAGTCTTAAAGTCTTCAACACCACCGATACGTTTACCGATGTCTGCATAGTTCAAGTGTCCAGAGTCATGTCCTTCACTTCCGTATCCCTTGAGAAGTACACCTTGACCAAGACCATCTGTATGAAGGTTAATTTTCTTGATACCATCCAAGGTCATGAGGAATGGGTTTTGCGCTTGTGAACCAAAGTTCATAGCGATACGGTAAGCTGTGATATCCTTAACCTTTTCCCAACCTTGAGGGTTGTTCATGATGCTACGGTATGCGATCGCACCATCTTGCCAGTCTACTTTATTATCAGCATTGGCATCTTCAGTGATGACAACTTTTGCACTTGGAAGTTCCTTTGTATATTCTGGGAAGACAACTCCATTGTGGGCTTTTTCCCATTGCCATTCAGAGCTATGAATTTCCACGTAGTTAGCATTGCCAATCGTATTCTTATAAGCTGTCAAACGTGTCCAGTCGTAAGAACCACCACCATAGCTATTTTGTGAGTTACTCCATACACCAGCAGCGAGTTTATCTGTTGAAACAAATCCGTACATATAGCCTTTGGCTAATTCTTTCATTGGATTTGTTACTTCGATATGGTCATCACCACTGACGTGAGTATTGTTTGACATGGTTGCCCCATCAAACTTAGCTCCTGCTTGATCGCTTGAAACAGATACCAAGGCATTTCCTAGGAAGCTGATTGAAGAAAGTAATTTACGTTCATCATCAATCTTCTGTCCTGGTGTTACCTGGTTATGGTTGACAATCTTAGTCACATCAAAGTGAAGTTGGTTATCCACTACTTGCAAACGAACGGTCATATCTGCATTGATGAGATTTTTCTCATCACGGAGTTTCATGTCATACTCGACAGTCGTTGCATTGACCTTTTTATAGGTAACTTCAGGAGTCACAGCGTGCTTGTTGATCACAACTTGATTAATTGGTTGAACTTGTCCTGGAAGCTTGTTTCCATTTAGAACATATTCTTTCACACGTGGGAAGGCTTGGTCGATAACTGCTTTCAATACTGTGGATTGAATAGTGTCGTATTTTACATTGCTATCATCTACTGTATCGCCCTTTTCTTTTTTAGTGGATTCTTGATCTGTTTTAACTCCTTCTTGGTTGTCAGTTTTGACATTGACAATTGTTCTTTCACTACTATTGTAGGTTCCAGCTTTAAGAACAATTTTCTTTTCATCTTTTAGTTTGTCATTTACTGCAGATGGCAAGGTCACTGTGTCAAAAAGTTTCACATCATTATTAGTTGCATTCAGTTGTCCATCTGATTTGAGACTAATCGTCAAGTGGTTGGTTGAGCCATTAACAGGAGCTGCAACACGATTACCTTGGTACCAAAGTCCACTTCCACTTGTCTTGTATTCCCAGAACCATCCACCTTGGTCATATCCTACAAAAACGTTGTTATCTGTGTCTTTAAATTTCATGAAGACACCGAAGCGAGACTTACCTGTTTCAGATTCTTCTTTAAAGGTCAAATCAACTGTAGCATTCCCATTAGCATCAACTGTCAAACCATCTTTTTCGAACAAGGCTGGTTTTTTACCATTGTCATTTTGGGCAGTTGAAGCTAGTTGGTTGTAACGAACTCCTTTTTCTTCACGGACAGTTACTGTTCCCTGTTGTTCTTTCTTTTCAACTGTTTTCCATTCTGGAGTGACTTCTTTTGATTCACTCGGTTTAGTTTCTGCTGGTTTGTTTTCTGCTGGTTTGTTTTCTGCTGGCTTATTGTCAGCTGGTTTTTCTTCTTGAGGTTTGTCCTCTTTTGGTTTTTCTTCCTTGCTTTCCACTTGTTTATCGAGAGCATCTAGACCAGCTGGTTTCGTTGTTTCAATACCCTTGATATAGTTTTGAATCCATTCTAGCTGAGCAGGTGAGAAGAGTATACCACCACTACGTTTACCAGAGACACCATTTTGGTGGATACCAATCAATTTCCCATTTTCATCGAAAATACCGCCACCACTGGCACCTGGTTCACTTCCTTGATAGCTAATTCCACGAACACCTTCTCCGTGATTATTAATATCCTCAACGGTAGTATTCAAAATTGGATCAAGCTCTCCTTTTGGATATCCAAATACATGAACCTTATCTCCTACCTTAGTTGTTGCAGGCTTCTCAGTCACTTCAACAGGTGCATTTGCAAGAGGTGTACGAAGCTTAACAATTGCCAGATCATTTTTATATCCTTTGAGGAACCCTTCACGATCCCAGTGTTTCACATCATTCTTACTGAATTTGACGTCCGGTGCCCCTTTGTAAGAAACTGTATAGACATCTCCATCACTCTCAACATTATCAGCTACCTTACGATTATTACCATCTGGAACATCTTTGATAAAGTTATGAGAAACAGACAAAACGAGATTTTCCCCAATAACGATACCACTACCAAGCCCTGCAGCACTTTTAATTTCGACAGTCGCACCGTAGTTTAATACCCCATTTTTTGTTTTAGCAACATCTTCTGGGACTAGGCTTTTATCTTCTTTTTCTAGTTCTTCTTTTGAGGCAGTGTGCCCATTTTCTTCAGCCTTATCAAGTTTTCCACGTAGTTCTTCAGGAAGAGTATCTGAAACTGCTGAGCTTGTTGCAGTTTCTTTTTCTTTTGCCAGCAATTCTTCTTCCGTCTTTGGGCCTTCAGTTACTTCAGGAGAACCTTGGTCTTCACCAACTTTTGGCGCTTCAAAATCATGCCCTCCGTCCTCTTTAGCATTTGCAAGAGCTGCAGCCAAATCTGCCGGCATATTTGCTGTAGAACCAGCCTGAGCAGAATCTGCGAGAACAGTACTAGTTCCAAAGAAAGCTGCACCAATCATAACAGAAGCAACCCCTAGTGAAAATTTCCGAATACTATATTTGCAACGTTTTTCAAATAATCCTTTGTACATTAAGTCTTAAATCCTTTCATTTTATCCGTAAGCGTTTACATTCGTTGTTCAAAAAAATACTCCTTTCTGTCTAAAAAGTGTAACACTTACGTCATTAAATAAAAAATAATTACACTTTTAATATAACAAATGATGGCCAATAAAGCAATAGAAAAGATAGGAAATGATTAATTTTTTCTTTCAATCCTAGTAAAATTAAAGTATAAAATCTCCAAAATACTCTAGAAAAATAAAATGCATATCATCAAATTTTTTCAATATCTGATAATATGCATTTTTCTGATTTTAAAGACTCTTTATCCAACCTCATGCGTTTTAAAAACGAAGAAGTTGAACCTCAATTTGAATTTTTCTCTTTTCATACTTCCTTAACAAAAACCAATTCCTGTGGCTGGGACAGGTCTTCTCTGTAGGAAAATCCTGCAAAGCTTAATCGACGAGCTTCCTCCACTGTTTGTACTTGATTTTCTATCAGAGCTGTTAGGAAGGCTCCACGCGCTTTCTTGGAAATAGTTGAGTGAATCTTCAGCTGACCACCCTTGTCCTCCATGAATTTGAAGGTCACCATCTTTTCTCTGATTTCCTTAGAAAATACAGTCTCAAATTCTGATGACAAGAGAGAGAAAATCACTTCTTCCTGCTTCACAGCTTCATCATAGGCTACCTTCCAATGGCTCTTCAAAGTCTTACCTGCGACTTTTAATTTCATCAAAAAATCCAAACGGTGAGGTGCCATAGGTGACAAGGCTGGAACGACTCCGTACAAAGCCGAGGTAATGAAGACATGATTTTCAAGATAGGCTTGTTCTACCTCGGTCAATTTGTCTCGCTTGATGTGGCGGTACATAAGCCCATCAAAAAGTTTCAAGGCTGGGTAGTGTTGAGCAGTTTGTTTTTTTAAAGCTTGGATATTTTGAAATTCTTCCGCAGCTTTCTCGGCTGAAACCTTGTAAAAACTCTCCAATTGACTAGCAGAATAGAGGACCAAGGCATCCAGCACAGCCTGACTTTCTGGTTTTAAAGGAGCGGCTTCAATACTCGGCAAGTCTGTGTTCATTTCTTTTGCTGTTGGGATTAAAATTTTCATATTAATAGTGTAGCATATTTTTTTGCCGCTACCAAGAAATTCATCTGAAAAACCTCGATTTGACCGAGGCTTCTCTATTTATTTTGGCCATCCTAACCAGACAGCTACGAGAACAAGGGCTAGGCCAGCTAAACTTGTTAAGATAGATAAGAATTTATCTTTTTTCTCCTTGAACTGAGAAAAACCTATCTTCAAAGCGAGCAGTCCGAGTAGCATTGAAGCAACCATCACATAAAAACCCATTTGTTTGTCCTCCATTAATCTTAATTTACCTTATTATAACATATATTTCTTAAATAAACCTTTTTTACTGCACTTTAAAGGTCTTGAGATAATTATCTTTTCCTACTTGACCTTCGAAGGTTTTACCATTTTCAAGGTAAGGAAGGTCATCGGATACTGAGGCCTTGACCTTGTATATCTTGCCATCAACTTTAAAGAAGTAGACAGTATCCCCCTTGATAACAGCTGATTTGAGGTCTCCTACCACACCCTTGATACTTTCTGTCGTTTCATTATCAATTTCAAGGTCGTTTTTATTGGCATATTTACTGAGCAGTTCTTCTACTGTCGTGGCTACGATAACATTTTGGTACTCGACTGCATCTACCAAAGCGTACTCTTTGACCAAGCCAGCATTGTCCTTCAAGCCCATGATGTAGAGAGGCTTGTCATTGAGGTTGATGAGGATTGGGAAGGTTGCCTTGTAGGATTTCTCCTGAACAGCACCTTCGGCTGATTCACGGGCTGATTCTTCTGTCGCAGAAGCCAAGCTGTACTTCGTGATTTCTCCTGTTCGCATATTTTCTAGGATAAAACCAAGATTACTTTCATCTGCATTGGCCGATGTCACACCTGTGTAGAGGTAAATATCATTACCGATAGACAAGTAATTATATCCCTTGGTAGTCTGGGTCACGTTTTTCTTGGAAATCATGGCATTCCAGAAACCGTCCTTGTACTTGCCGTTGTAGTTGATTTGCTCAATGGTTTCCTCAGCTGGATAAACCCTGTCCACCCATTCTGGAACATCTGCCAAGCTGTATTCCTTGGTTTCTCCATTTGTAGCATCCAAGATAATGACTGAAACAGGACGAGGAACTGCCAGTCCAAATTGCTTTTGGTAAACCGTTGCTACATAGAAAGGATTGCCCTCATCGTCCACCTCAAAAGATGGAGTCTTGAAGATTTTAGTTGGGTACTTCAAGCGCAGGTGACGCTTGACATCACGGTTAAAATACTCCGAGTCTGAATATTTGATTGGTGTCTTCAAGTCTACCAAGTCTGCATTCCCGGTTACCATGTCCACCTTGATATACTCGCCGATTCCCTTGGCTTGATTATTAAACCACTTGATAGGATCTGCGTATTCTAATGGTGTAACCCGATAAGGTTTCCCATCAATCGTCAATTGGGTATAAGTATCTGCCGCTACGTATTGCGACACCTTATCGGTTAGAGAACCCAAGTAGCGGTCACCAATTTTTTCAGCAGTACTTCTATCTAAGATTGGAACCTTACTGGTGTCAGTCTTAGGAAATTCAGTGAAGTCTTTTTCCGTAACCGTGACTACATTGGCATAATTTTTAGCCTGAAAAATGCTAGAAGTCACCAAGGAAACCAAGGCTGCTAAGAGAAGAATTCCTCCAATAGAAGCTAAAAGGATTTTCCCTAACCGATTGATTTTGAAACCCTCAAGATTTAAGGCAGCTTCCGCCTTGCCGTGGCGCACATGAACCGTTTTGACAAGATTTATCCCCTTGCCAAAGCCAAATAAGATTGCTACAAGCAGCAAATGCCCACAGAGGAAAAAGAGAAATTCCCAGCTGGTCAGGTTAAGGGGCGGTAAAAAGATATACCAGGTCGTTGCGATAAAAATAAGTTCAAAGACTATTCGTTTCATTTGCTTTCCTCCTAAATGATTCGTCCTTCCAAGTGATCCAGTTCATGCTGGCAAATCTGGGCTGGGAAGCCTGTCAAGGTAATGGTCTGTTCCTGCCACTTGCTGTCACGATAAGCAACCCTTATGGTTTCATAACGCTTAGTAGGTCTCACACCTGTCAAGGACAAACAGCCTTCTTCTGTCTCGTAAGCTCCTTCTGAGGACAGGAGCACTGGATTAAACATGACCACGGGAACCAAGCCAAGATTAAAGATAATCACGCGCTTCTGCACCCCAATCATATTGGCAGCCAGACCGACACAAGTCTCACGATTCGCTAAGAGTGTATCCTGCAAATCTCTGGCAAGATAAAGATCTTCCTGACTTGCCGGCTGAGAGACTTGAGATAAAAACAAGATATCCTTTACAATTTTCTTTTCCACTTCCTCACACTCCTCTTGCTTTTTACTATATTATAGCAATTATAGCACAAAAGCCGATAACTGCAAGCCCTTTCCCTCAACTGTAGCAAAAAGCCATCCGAAGATGACTTTCTCTTTTTAAATCGCATTCTTGTCAAAACCAAGTTTACGTTGAACAAACTTGACAATTTCAACAATGATAATCATTGAGAAGCTTCCGCCCATAACGATTCCCCATTGTGACAAGTCTAGTTTGGTTACGTGGAAGATTCCTTCAAGCGGTTCTACGATGATTGTTGCCATGAGAAGGATGAAGGATACCAAGATAGACCAGTTAAAGGTTTTAGACTTGAATGGGCCAACTGTCAAGATTGATTGGTAAACAGATTTGACATTGTAGGCATGGAAGAGCTGAATCAAACCAAGGGTTGCAAAGGCCATAGTAAGGGCATCCGCATGAATGGCATGATTGTCACCCACATGAACTGGATAAAGAAGGGCAAGACCATAAACACTCATAACAATAGCTGCTTGAAGTACACCTTGATAGATGATAGAACTCATGACACCACCTGAGAAGAAGCTTGCCTTGCGTCCACGTGGTTTGTGGGTCATAACACCAGGCTCAGCAGGCTCAACACCTAGAGCAATAGCTGGGAAGGTATCCGTTACCAAGTTGATCCACAAGAGATGAACTGGCTGTAAGACATCCCAACCAAACAAGGTTGATAGGAAGATAGTCAATACTTCAGCAGTATTGGCAGAAAGTAGGTACTGAATAGTCTTTTGAATGTTTGAGAAGACCTTACGTCCTTCTTCAACTGCAACGATAATAGTCGCAAAGTTATCATCTGCAAGGATCATGTCAGAAGCCCCCTTAGAAACCTCTGTACCAGTGATTCCCATACCGATACCGATATCTGCTGTTTTCAGAGCTGGCGCATCATTGACACCGTCACCTGTCATGGCAACGACTTTACCTTGTTTTTGCCAAGCCTTGACGATACGAACCTTGTGTTCTGGAGATACACGGGCATAAACAGAGTATTGACCAACTACTTTTTCAAAGTCTTCATCTGACAGTTCGTTGAGCTCAGCACCAGTTAAAACGTGGCCTTCTGTATCATTTGCATCAATGATTCCCAAACGTTTAGCAATAGCTTCTGCAGTATCTTGATGGTCACCTGTAATCATGATTGGACGGATTCCAGCTTCCTTAGCCACACGAACAGCCTCAGCAGCTTCAGGACGTTCAGGGTCAATCATCCCAATCAAACCAGTGAAGATTAAATCATTTTCAAGCTCCTCAGAAGTAAGATTTTCTGGAATGCTATCGATAATCTTATAGGCACCTGCAAGGACACGCAAGGCTTGGTAGGCCATTTCAGAGTTGTTTGTATGGATGAGGTTTGTAACCTTCTCATCAATCGGAGCAATATCCCCAGCTTTGTCACGAAGAACACAACGTTTCAAAAGTTGATCTGGCGCACCTTTGACTGCTACAAGGAAACGACCATCTGACAATGGGTGAACCGTTGACATGAGCTTACGCTCAGAGTCAAATGGCAATTCAGCTACACGAGGATATTTGTCTAAAAATCCTTTGACATCGTAGCCCTTGTCCAAGGCATACTGGATGAAGGCTGTTTCGGTTGGGTCACCAATCAGGTTGCCTTCAACATCAATTTTCGTATCATTGGCCAAGACAACTGAACGTAGAAGCGGCATTTCAAGACCTAGTTCAATGTCGTCAGCTGAGTCATGTAGAACCGCATCGTAGAAGACTTTTTCGACTGTCATCTTGTTCATGGTCAACGTACCAGTCTTATCAGAAGCGATGATTTCTGTTGAACCAAGTGTTTCAACTGCTGGCAACTTACGAACGATAGAGTTACGTTTGGCTAAAACTTGAGTACCAAGGGCAAGAACGATAGTTACGATAGCTGGGAGACCTTCTGGAATGGCTGCAACAGCAAGCGCAACAGAGGTCATCAACTCACCAAGTGGATTTTTTCCTTGAATGAAGACACCCACTACAAAAGTAACAAGGGCAATGACCAAGATAGCATAGGTCAAGACCTTAGAAAGGTTGTTCAAGTTTTGTTTGAGTGGTGTATCCGTCTCATCCGCATCTTGAAGCATACCAGCGATGTGACCAACTTCTGTGTACATACCTGTATTGACTACAACACCCATCCCACGACCGTAGGTTACATTTGAGTTTTGGAAGGCCATGTTGACACGGTCACCAATACCAGCATCTGCAGCAAGTTCAACTGTCAAGTCTTTTTCGACTGGCACAGACTCACCTGTAAGAGCTGCTTCTTCAATTTTAAGAGAGTTGGCTTCTAGCAAACGTAGGTCTGCTGGCACCACGTCACCTGCTTCAAGAGCAACAATATCACCTGGTACCAATTCTTTAGAGTCAATCTCCGCCATATGCCCATCACGAAGAACGCGGGCAGCTGGACTAGACATGGATTTGAGGGCTTCAATAGCTTCTTCTGCTTTTCCTTCTTGGTAAACACCAAAGGCAGCGTTAATGATAACCACGGCTAAAATGATAATGGCATCTGCGATATCTTCCCCACCAGAAGTCACAACTGACAAAATTGCTGCCGCAACTAGGATGATAATCATCAAATCCTTAAATTGCTCGATGAATTTGACCAGGATTGATCGTTTCTCGCCTTCTTCGAGTTCATTGTGGCCAAATTCGGCAAGGCGCTTTTCCGCCTCACTTGATGACAAACCTTGCTCGGTCGCATCCACAGCCTTCAAGACCTCTTCAGGACTCTGAGTGTAAAACGCTTGGCGTTTTTGTTCTTTTGACATGTGTCTCCTCCTTGACATTGTGTGCAAAACAGACTCTCTTTTCCCTCATCGCATCTTTTCACGACAAACAAAAAGAGACCTGTTAATCATAACAAGTCTCGCTGTTTAAGATAGTGCCGGAAAGCATACTTTTCAGTATAAAATTCGGAATGACGACACTATCACAGGTTTCTGCCAGCTACTCCCTTGAGTAGTACTATTATACCAAATTTTGAAAAGTTTTCAAAGAGTAAAAAATGACTTATTTGAATTTTCCCTTGAAAACCAGTATAATGGTAGAATGCTATGTGACTAGAAAGGAAGTTGAATGAAGCAATCTATCTCAAATCTCAAATTAGCTGAGCGTGGAGCCATTATCAGTATTTCGACCTACTTGCTCTTATCAGCAGCGAAATTGGCTACTGGGCACCTCCTTCATTCATCCAGTTTGGTGGCCGATGGTTTTAACAACGTCTCGGATATCATTGGAAATGTTGCCCTCTTGATTGGGATTCGGATGGCGCGCCAGCCTGCAGACCGGGACCACCGTTTTGGCCACTGGAAGATTGAGGATTTGGCTAGTTTAGTCACTTCCATCATCATGTTTTATGTTGGCTTTGATGTTCTAAGGGATACCATTCAGAAGATTCTCAGTCGTGAAGAAACGGTCATCGATCCTCTTGGTGCAACCCTAGGAATCATTTCTGCAGCGATTATGTTCATGGTCTATCTCTACAATACTCGCCTCAGTAAGAAATCCAACTCCAAGGCTCTGAAGGCTGCTGCCAAGGACAATCTTTCTGATGCTGTCACCTCACTTGGTACTACCATTGCCATCCTGGCCAGTAGTTTCAATTATCCCATTGTGGATAAACTGGTTGCTATCATCATCACTTTCTTTATCTTGAAAACTGCCTATGGTATCTTTATCGAGTCTTCCTTTAGCCTTTCAGATGGCTTCGACGACCGTCTGCTTGAGGACTATCAAAAGGCCATTATGGAAATTCCCAAAATCAGCAAGGTTAAGTCTCAGAGAGGTCGCACCTACGGTAGCAACATCTACTTGGATATTACGCTAGAGATGAACCCTGACCTGTCTGTTTTTGAGAGTCATGAAATCGCGGATCAGGTCGAGTCTATGCTGGAGGAACGTTTTGGGGTTTTTGATACCGATGTCCATATTGAGCCAGCGCCTATCCCTGAGGATGAAATTTTAGACAATGTCTATAAAAAATTGCTTATGCGTGAACAATTGATTGACCAAGGAAATCAATTGGAAGAACTCTTGGCTGACGATTTTGTTTATATTCGCCAAGATGGAGAGCAGAT
>CAUQGR010000017.1:0-30156 GCA_963517545.1 uncultured Streptococcus sp.
TTTTTATTATATCATAGATAAGTAATTCTTTCACAATTGATACTCTTCGAAAATCAAATTCAAACCACGTCAGCGTCGCCTTACCGTACTCAAGTACAGCCTGCGGCTAGCTTCCTAGTTTGCTCTTTGATTTTCATTGAGTATGAATTGAACATCCTATCTATTTTCTATAAATCCTAAAGGCTGTAATACTTTCAATCCTTGTCATTTTGTGTTATCATGTAGAGGTAATGAAAGGAGAGAAAATGTCTGCTATAGAACGTATTACAAAAGCTGCTCACTTAATTGATATGAACGATATTATCCGCGAGGGGAATCCTACTCTACGCGCAGTTGCTGAGGAAGTCACTTTCCCCTTGTCTGACCAAGAAATCATCCTTGGCGAAAAGATGATGCAATTCCTCAAACATTCCCAAGATCCTGTCATGGCTGAAAAAATGGGACTCCGCGGTGGGGTTGGTCTTGCTGCTCCTCAATTGGATATCTCAAAACGCATTATCGCTGTTTTAGTGCCAAATATTGTTGAAGAAGGAGAAACTCCTCAGGAAGCCTACGATTTGCAAGCCATTATGTACAATCCAAAAATCGTCTCTCACTCTGTTCAAGACGCTGCTCTTGGTGAAGGAGAAGGTTGTCTGTCTGTGGACCGTAACGTGCCTGGCTATGTTGTTCGCCATGCCCGCGTTACTGTTGACTACTTTGACAAGGATGGAGAAAAACACCGTATCAAACTCAAAGGCTACAACTCCATCGTTGTTCAGCATGAAATTGACCACATCAACGGAATCATGTTTTACGATCGTATCAATGAAAAAGACCCATTTGCAGTTAAAGATGGTTTACTAATTCTAGAATAAAGAAAATCCCGTTGCAAGACGGGGTTTTGTGTTATAATAGAGGCATGAAAACAAATGATATTGTCTATGGCGTCCACGCCGTTACCGAAGCCCTCCTTGCAAACACTGGAAACAAACTTTACCTCCAAGAAGATCTCCGAGGTAAGAATCTTGAGAAAGTCAAGGAACTAGCTACAGAAAAGAAGGTATCCATTTCTTGGACTTCAAAAAAATCCCTCTCTGAGATGACTGAAGGTGCTGTTCACCAAGGTTTTGTTTTACGAGTGTCTGAATTTGCCTATAGCGAGCTAGATTACATTCTTGCCCAAACGCGTCAAGAAGAAAATCCTTTGCTATTGATTCTGGACGGGTTAACTGATCCTCACAACTTAGGCTCCATCTTAAGAACCGCTGATGCGACCAATGTTTCAGGGGTCATCATTCCCAAGCACCGTGCTGTCGGAGTAACTCCTGTCGTTGCCAAAACGGCCACAGGTGCTATTGAACACGTTCCGATTGCCCGAGTGACCAACCTAAGTCAAACCTTAGATAAACTTAAGGATGAAGGCTTCTGGACCTTTGGAACAGATATGAACGGTACTCCTTGCCACAAGTGGAATACAAAAGGGAAAATCGCCCTCATCATCGGAAATGAAGGAAAAGGCATCTCTAGCAACATCAAAAAACAGGTTGATGAGATGATTACCATTCCTATGAATGGCCATGTTCAAAGCCTTAATGCCAGTGTTGCTGCAGCCATTCTCATGTACGAAGTTTTCCGAAATAGACTATAAAAGAGGCTGGACAAAAACCAACTTCTAATTAAAAGCACACAGTGATTCCAGCTTTTCTCACAATCAAGCTGAAATCATTGTGTACTTTTTAAATAGCCGATTTGTAGATTGAATTCTTGGACAATTTTGTAACCCCCATGCTCATTAAGATGAATCCTAACTCTACTACGCTGGCCTACTTGTCTCTAACACACACTCTGAGCTCACCAAAAATATTCTCTAATTTGCGAAAAACGAGATCAGTTGCCATCTTACATTTTGCATAGATTTTAGATTCTTCTATATATCATGTGTTCTGAACGAAGTTTCCTAAAGAAATTCTAAGTTGTATTGTAACAAATTATACTATTCAAACCACGTCAGTGTCACCTTACCGTACTCAAGTACAACCTGTGGCTAGATTCCTAGTTTGCTCTTTGATTTTCATTGAGTATTAGTTTCTGAGTTCCTTATATAAGAAAATGAGCATCTCCAACTACGAGAATGCTCATTTTTAGGATTGTATAGGCAAATTTTTACATATGTTTTAAACGTTCAATCCGTTCCGAGATAGGTGGGTGGGTATAAAAGAGTTTTTGGAACCCTCCACCTTTCTTGGGATCATTGATATAAAGTGCGCTGCTGGCATCATCAACGTGGTGATGCATCGGCTCGCTATTATCCAGCTTACGTAGGGCATTAATCATTCCTTGAGGATTGCGTGTCAACTCGACACTGGAAGCATCAGCTAGGAATTCCCTCTGGCGAGAAATAGCTAGTTGCACCAAGGTTGCAGCAAGAGGTGCCAGCACAATAGCTAGTAGGGAAACCACGAGCATAATGATTTCTAAGCCATTTCCATCTCGATCATCATCACTTCGTCTGCGACCTGCGCCACCCCACCACATCATACGACCTGCCATACTAGAAAGCATGGTAATGGCACTGGCAAGGGCAACAGCAATAGTCGAAATACGGATATCGTAATTACGAATGTGACTAACCTCATGGCCCATAACAGCTTCTAGCTCCTCACGATTCATAATAGCTAGTAGACCTGAAGTCGCAGCAACCGCCGCATTTTGAGGGTTAGAACCTGTCGCAAAAGCATTTAAGGCTGGATCATCAATGATGAAAACACGAGGCATAGGAATCTGAGCCACCATAGCCATATCTTCCACTACATGGTAGAGGTCTGGTGCCATTTGCTCATCAACCTCACGCGCTCCATTCATGGACATGACAATCTCTGTCGATTGAAAAATCATGGACAAGGCATAGATAAAGCCGATAATCAGTGCGATAACCAAACCACCAAGCCCAGACCGCATAAAGAGATAACCAACCGCATAGCCAACCAGAGCTAAGAGTAGGAAAAATACCAGCAACAAAATCCACGTTTTTCGTTTATTGCTTGCAATTTGATCAAACAACATCTTAGTCACCTAAACCGCTAAAATCAACTTTAGGAACTGCCTTTTCCTCTTCTGGTGTTTGAAGGAAATCTGCTGCTTTAAATCCAAACATTCCAGCGATAATATTGCTTGGGAAAGTTTCTAATTTTACATTGTAGTTGCTGACAACACTGTTATAGAGTTGACGAGAGTATGAAATTTTATTTTCTGTGTTTGTCAACTCCTCTTGCAATTTAACAAAGTTTGCACTAGCTTTCAAATCTGGATAGCTTTCTGCAACTGCAAAAATACCTGAAACCTGACGAGTGAGGGCATCACTAGCTTTCATAGCTTCTGCTGGTGAAGTCGCTGCCGCCACTTGGTTACGTAGTTCTGCCACCTTTTCAAGGGTAGAACCTTCATATTTGGCATAACCTTTTACAGTCTCAATCAAGTTTGGCAAGAGGTCATTTCGACGTTTCAACTGAACATCAATCTGACTCCAAGCCTCCTTTGTTTGCATACGATTCTTAACCAAACCGTTATAGCTAACAATCACAAAAATAACAATAAGAGCTAAAACTCCAAGAATAATCCAAGTCATTATATAAGTCCTTTCTACTTTTAGATTAGTACCAGTATATCAAATTTTTAATGATTGTGGTAAAATAAGATGATACTAAAGAAGGAAATAACTATGAAACCAGAAACATTTTACAACCTGCTTGCCGAGCAGAATCTTCCACTTTCGGACCAGCAAAAAAAACAATTTGAACGTTATTTTGAACTCTTGGTCGAGTGGAATGAGAAGATTAATTTGACGGCTATTACAGATAAGGAAGAAGTCTATCTGAAACACTTTTACGATTCTATTGCACCCATTCTGCAAGGCTTAATTTCAAATGAAACTATCAAACTTCTTGATATTGGAGCCGGGGCAGGATTTCCTAGTCTACCTATGAAAATTCTCTATCCTCAGCTAGATGTGACCATCATTGATTCACTCAATAAGCGCATCAACTTCCTCCAACTTTTGGCTCAAGAACTGGATTTGGACGGTGTTCATTTCTACCATGGACGTGCCGAAGATTTTTCCCAAGACAAGAACTTCCGTGCTCAATATGATTTTGTAACGGCTCGTGCTGTAGCCCGTATGCAGGTCTTGTCTGAATTGACAATTCCTTACCTTAAAGTTGGCGGAAAACTATTGGCACTCAAGGCCAGCAATGCGCCTGAGGAGTTATTAGAAGCTAAGAATGCCCTCAACCTCCTTTTTAGTAAAGTAGAAGACAATCTCAGCTACGCCCTACCGAATGGAGATCCGCGCTACATCACAGTGGTAGAAAAGAAAAAGGAAACGCCAAATAAATATCCACGTAAGGCTGGCATTCCTAATAAACGCCCGCTTTAAATTTTTAAGTAAAAAAATGATTTACAAAATCAACCTCGCTCTTTTATTTTTAGGCTCGGGAAAAAATGATTTACAAAATCATTTTTTTCTGCTATACTATCCTAAGCAAAGGTTTTTAATGTCATCCCGTGAGGTGACGAAGACGCAGAAATATTTGAAACTCTTTAAAGTCTAGATTTTAAAGAAGTCTTACTCTGAGGGCCTATTGCTGTAAAATAATGGGCTCTTTTTTGATGCCCAAAAGTGAGGTTTATATGAAACAAGAATCAACTGTTGATTTGTTACTAGACGTTGACCAACGTCCTTCGGCTGGAAAAGGAATTCTCCTTAGCTTCCAACACGTTTTCGCCATGTTTGGTGCGACCATCTTGGTACCCTTGATTTTGGGAATGCCTGTATCTGTTGCCCTTTTTGCTTCAGGTGTCGGGACACTCATCTACATGATTTCAACTGGTTTTAAAGTTCCAGTTTATCTAGGTTCTTCATTTGCCTTTATCACAGCAATGTCACTGGCTATGAAAGAAATGGGTGGTGATGTATCTGCTGCTCAAACAGGGGTTATCTTGACTGGTTTGGTCTATGTCCTTGTGGCTGCAAGTGTTCGTTTTGCGGGTACAAAATGGATTGATAAACTCTTGCCACCAATCATCATCGGACCTATGATCATCGTTATCGGTCTTGGACTTGCAGGTTCAGCTGTTACTAACGCTGGTCTTGTAGCTGATGGAAATTGGAAAAATGCTCTTGTAGCCGTTGTTACTTTCTTGATTGCTGCCTTTATCAATACAAAAGGAAAAGGCTTCCTACGAATCATTCCATTCCTCTTTGCCATTATCGGTGGTTACCTCTTCGCACTAACTCTTGGCTTGGTTGACTTTACACCAGTTCTTAAAGCTAACTGGTTTGAAATTCCTGGTTTCTACTTGCCATTTAGCACTGGTGGTGCCTTTAAAGAGTACAATCTTTACTTTGGTCCAGAAACCATCGCTATCTTGCCAATCGCTATCGTAACAATTTCTGAACATATCGGAGACCATACTGTTTTGGGTCAAATCTGTGGCCGTCAATTCTTGAAAGAACCAGGTCTTCACCGTACTCTTCTTGGTGACGGTATCGCAACTTCAGTTTCTGCCTTCCTTGGTGGACCAGCCAATACAACTTATGGAGAAAATACAGGGGTTATCGGTATGACTCGTATCGCTTCTGTCTCAGTTATCCGTAACGCTGCCTTCATCGCGATTGCCCTTAGCTTCCTTGGTAAATTCACTGCCTTGATTTCAACCATTCCAAATGCTGTACTTGGTGGTATGTCAATCCTTCTCTATGGGGTTATCGCCAGCAACGGTTTGAAAGTCTTGATTAAAGAACGTGTTGATTTCGCTCAAATGCGTAACCTCATCATCGCAAGTGCTATGCTGGTCCTTGGACTTGGAGGAGCTATCCTTAAACTTGGTCCAGTTACACTTTCAGGTACTGCCCTATCAGCCATGACAGGAATCATCTTGAACTTGATCTTGCCATACGAAAATAAAGACTAAGAGTCTTGACACAGGAAGAGAATGAACAAAAACTAGTTTCTCTTTACTAACCCCAAAAAGTTGCACAAATAATTATTGAAAGGATTTAGTTCTGTACTTCACAAGACTAAGTCCTTTTATAGTAAAATGAAGCAAAACAGTACATCATGTGGTATCGTCAATTGAAACAAGAACAAGATAAAAGAGCATCAAAAAAAGGTATTGCAACTTGGCAATACCTTTTTTGAGGTGCTTTTTGAAAGCCATCAAATGATGACTTTTCAGAGGGAAGCGCAAAAAACTGTCCTCTTTATATTTTAAACGTTTAAATGTCTTCTTTAAACAGTTTATTAAAGAAACCATCTGTGTTTTTAAGAAGGGCTTTGAATACTTTAGATTTCAAGTCCACTGTATTTTTGAAATGATCTTTAATTTTCGGATCTGACATACCATCAAGATCTTTTTGAACAGCTCTATCAAATAAAGTTTTCAACTGAGCATAATTTGTAATTTGACGACCATCAATTTCAATAGTTTCAAATCCTTGTTCTGCTTTAGCTTTAACATCGTGATACCAATGTCTCTTCCACTCTTCAAGTGTCTTGAACTTGTCTCCAGAAACTTTTTTGATAATGAAATCATCACCTAAGAGACCTTTATTTTCTTTATTAGCGGCGCCTTGATGTTTGCTTGAAACATAATCAATGAATCCATGTTCGTATCCATAGTAACCCCACATACGGAAGGCATTGTGCTTAAATGATAATGAACCAGGAGCACCTTGACTCGTATTCCCACCGTAAATTCCTGCCATCATATTGACATTGACATAAGCCGTACCAAAATCTTCTGGGTGGAAGACCTTATTGCCTGGATTTCCGTGAATGGTCATAAAGTTGTTATTTACCAAATCATCAATGGTTTCAAGCTTGGTCATTTTCTCAGCGTCTGTCAAGTCACGCACTTTGTCCCATTGGTGAGGACCACTTAGTTTATTTCTATCCATTGGTCGACGTATTTCACGGTCAATTTTCTTGAACCATTTACTATTGTCATCTTTAACCTTAGGAAGAACAGCTTCAGCTTCAGCATAATCAAGCATCATCATAGCTTCATTGTAGTTCTTCATGTAGTGGTCGATTTGGTCACGTGTTTGAAGTTTGTCAGGGTCGGGATTATACCATTGATTTCCATCATTTGGACGATGGTAGGCCATGTTAATACCCAATGCACCATACTCACCATTTGTTGTTGACTTATCAGGAGTTTGCAACATACCTTGAGCAAAAGCTTCTAAATCCGTACCTTGACGATGCCAATGACCACCATAGTAAGCCATACGATCATTAACGTGAGTAGTTTCATGTGTAAAGGCTGAAATACCAAACTGACTAATCATGTCAGTTACCATGAAGTAAACCTGATCATCTTTCCATGGACGTTCATAAATTTTTGCCATCGCTCCCATCGCTCCGTTAACTTGATGCCAACGATCAGTTGGGCCAAATAGCTCACGAATAGGAGTTGCAACCTTGCCATCCGAACCATAACCACGGCGACTAGCATCCTTAATACCGCTATAATTTTGATTATCCCAAACAGGCGTTGGTACAGAGTTTTGACTCTTCAAGAGCTGATTACGAACTTTGGGTAAGGCTAAACGAGACCAAAAGTCTAAATATCTTTGTTGAGCTTTCGCTACTTTATTTATCTCCTCTTTGAAAGCATTTCGCTCTTCTTCCGTATTTTTCCCATATTTTTCAAAAGAACTGAATGCTAAGGTGTTGTAAGTAGAAATGACAAAAATATGTGCTTTCTTCAAGTTAAGTAACGGTAAAATCATGCGACTATGCACGTCATTGTTCAAACCATCATAGATACGATGGCGTTTATCTTTGAAGTCCTCTGTAGTCGTCTCAGGCTCAGAAACATAAACGTTCTTTGCAGCATGAATAAACCAGTCATTTAAGTCGGTGTACTTAGTGAATAAACGCATGTTATAGCCTAACAAGCCATTTAATTCACCTTTTCCAATAATACCACCAATAACTTCACGATAAGCTTCTAAACTTCTATCTCCTTTTAAATTCTTTTCTGCTGAACCTATACGAATCAAGAAATCTAAAATACTTGGTGTTTTACCATAAAAGTCTGGTTTAAACATCATCAAATGCTTAAAGTTCAAGCCATCATAGTCGATACCATAATAACGATTTAGATAAGTCAAGGCTAATATAATCTTAGCTTTATTATCTTCAACTTTCTTGAGAAGCGCCTTCTCAGCCACTTCATCACTGTTCAGTTGATGGTCTTCATTTTCTAACAAGGACTTCACTAACTTATCTAACGTCTCTCTAACCTCAGCGAAGCTTTCTTCTAAGTATAGAGATGCAGGGTTATTTGTAATAGCTTTAACATCAGCAGAGTCTAAAGCAACAGAACTCAACTTCTCTTTAACTTTCCTAATCAATGAATCTCTGTTCTTATCAACCATATTAGGAGTGTAAACTACACCTAAACCATCTACATTATATTCTTTGACTTGTTTTACCTTAGAGTCCGAAACCGCAGATACCCCAAATTCTTCTTTGGTTCCATCGGTATAGTGAATCATGATTTTATCCACACTTGATAAATCAGTGACAAATTGCCCTGCTTTCATACCTGTTACAGACAGAACAGTTTTCTTAACAAGATTGGAATCATCTGTTAACTTATTCCCTTGGTTTACAATCCACTCTTTGTTATAAAATGGTTGCAGTTTTTCCAAATTTCGATAAGCTAGGTTTCTTGTTTCTTGGTAGTCCTGAATCGCTTTATATTCAGAATCTCTATCAACGATACGATTTAACTTGTTTACAACTGGATCTTGAATAGCGAAGGTATTCGCAGTAATCCCCATATTAGCGATTTTGGCATCTGCTTCGGCTTGAGAGATAGACTGAATCTGTTTCGAACGCTTGTAGGTACTGTCTCCAGTAGCAACATCTTTTACATAATAATTATTTTTGAAGTAGTCAAAACCAAAGTATGGGTCACCGTCAATAGAACCTGAACCATACATAATTTCACCGTTATTGACTTTCATCATACTAATATTATTCTCAACCCAACCCCAGTCATAGTTTTCGTGAACTAAACCACCACTTTGACCATGATTTTTCAGAGTCATAGTACCTTTAACAACAGAATTTGTCAAACGACCTTTTTGTTTAACATCCCACTGATTACTTCCATGATTGACTTTAGCTACTAAACCACCAAACTTAGAATTGTTACCTACAATATCACCGTCAAAATAAACACTATCCGTGTTACTTCGCCAACTTTCGCTGACAAGCCCACCAGACCACCATCCTTTATCTCCAAGACTGTTAATCTTACCAATAAATGCTACATTGCGCATAGTAGCTTCATCTAACTTATTAACAGCACCAGTTACATCGTTATTTCCTGTTACTGAACCTACTACTTTGATATTCTCAAGTGTAGACTTCTTAAACATATTACCAATAGGTGCAACTTTATCAGCCCAAGGCATATTGATATTTACATTACCTAAGTTAAAGTTTTTGAGTGTAGCACCTTCAGCCTCATTAAACAAAGGTCTTTCTAAGTTATGAATCGTGTACTGATGATTCTCTACACTTGATAAAGTACCTCTAAACTTAGCCATAACATAAGCTTTACCTGCTGGCTTAACGTTAACTGCATTCAAATCTGCACCAAGTTTAAACTCACCGGTAGGATTTGCTTGCATATCTTTTGCTAAATCATGGAAGTTGTAATAAACCTTATCCTCGGTAGCCCTCGGTTTTTCAAGATAATAAGTGTAAGTGTCTCTTAACTTACCGTCTTTATCACGTTGAACTAAGTCAGGTGCTTTTGCCGTTATCTTGTAAAGCTGCTTACCTTCCTCAATGACCTCTTCAATCTTATCGACTGCTAAACGAGTCACTTTGTTTTCTCTGGAGGTTACTTTTAAGTAATAGTTGTTAACATTACTTGGAAGAGAGGTTAAATGATTACTATCGCTTTCGATACCGCTTTCGTTTACTTGTACGAGACTGGTATTTGCAATATCTTTCAACTCAACTTTCTTTAAATCTAAGCGTAAAGGTTTATCTTCCAAAGTCGATACTTCTGCACCCTTACCTACATCATAAGTCATAGTGGTTGAAATCGTATAATCTTTGTAATAGTCTAAGTTCTCTAATACTTGAGATAAGTTATCGGTTTTTAAATCAAGCGTTTTTACAATTTTTCCACCTTCTTTGATAGTCGCTACAATGCGTGTAATTGTAGCATTGTCTTGATTTTCTAGATTG
This sequence comes from uncultured Streptococcus sp., assembly GCA_963517545.1. Lineage (GTDB taxonomy): Bacteria > Bacillota > Bacilli > Lactobacillales > Streptococcaceae > Streptococcus. Next base: position 10,260 of record CAUQGR010000017.1, read on the forward strand.
TAGTTAATTGTAGCAGACTTAGCTAAAACATCTTCGGATACCGTGGTTAAGGTTAAGACAGGAGCCGTTTTTTCTTTGGGCTTTTCTTTGGTACCTTTTACAAGAATTTCAGGCTTCATTTCTTTCAACACAGTTACTGTTTCAACTGGGTCACTGATTTTTTTGCCATGTAACTCTTCATAGCTAGTAACAATTTGACGTTCGCCATCCTCACCAACTTGTTTAACAGAATCATCGCCTATAAATTTGGTAGAATCAGATTCTTCTACAGTCGTTTTAGGAATAGTCTCTGTACGAATCTCGGTATGTAGAGAAGGCAACTCTTCTCTTTCTGGTGCAACTTCTGAAACTGTAGATATTGGTTCAGTATACTCTGGAATGTCGATAGCAGGCGGTTCAATTAAGTTGCCATTTTCATCTACTCCTGTTGTACCTACAGGTTCCGTGTATTCTGACTTCTCGGACTTGGGTGCTTCTTCTGGAACTGTGCCTACAGGTTCAGTGTATGCTGGTTTTTCATGAACTTCCGGTTCACCTTTGTCTGTCACAACTGCTTCTGGTAACGCTGGTTGTACTTCTGGTTCACCTTTGTCTGTCACGACAGCTTCTGGTAACGCTGGTTGTACTTCTGGTTCACCTTTGTCAGTTACAACAGTCTCTGGTAACGCTGGTTGTACTTCTGGTTCACCTTTGTCAGTTACAACAGCCTCTGGTAAGGCTGGTTGTACTTCTGGTTCTCCTTTGTCAGCCACAACAGCTTCCGGTAACGCTGGTTGTACTTCTGGTTCACCTTTGTCAGTTACAACAGCTTCTGGCAACGCTGGTTGTACTTCCGGTTCGCCTTTGTCAGTTACAACAGCTTCTGGCAACGCTGGTTGTACTTCTGGTTCACCTTTGTCTGTCACAACAGCTTCCGGCAACGCTGGTTGTACTTCTGGTTCACCTTTGTCTGTCACAACTGCTTCTGGTAACGCTGGTTGTACTTCTGGTTCACCTTTGTCTGTCACAACTGCTTCTGGTAACGCTGGTTGTACTTCTGGTTCTACAAGGTTTGTACCTATTGGTTGCGTATAGTCAGGCTTCTCTGCTTTAGGAGCCTCGTCTGGAACGGTACCTACAGGTTCAGTGTATGCTGGTTTTTCATGAACTGCTGGCTCTACAAGGTTTGCTCCTATTGGTTGCGTATAGTCAGGTTTTTCTACTTTAGGAGATTCGTCTGGAACTGTACTTACAGGCTCAGTGTATTTAGGTTTCTCAGCTTTAGGCGCTTCATTAGGGATACTTTCCTGAGTTTCAGATACTAGAACATTCTTTGTCCCCTCATCCTTATGTTGAATTTCTGAAATTGCATCATCATCAAGGGGTAAGTATCCAATATAACGATATCCAGCAATTTGAACTACTCCTTCATTACTTGGAGCTTTCAAAGGATTGCTTATATCAAGAGCTTGCATACTAGAAAGACTAATCAGTCCGATAGTAGTAACTAAGAACAAACTACTAACTTTTTTCTTTTTATGAACCAAAAGGACTAAACTACCAACAGCTAATAGACCTAAAGCTGTAAGCACAGAAGTCGATGAACCTGTTGCAGGAAGAGCTTCCTGCTGATAAATAAGAGCATAACTTGCTTCATTATCAGTAGGAATTCCTGCTTGAATCTTAGTTTGTTCTTCTTGTGTAAGAGCGCTTTTTTCAACATAATGATAGGTAGAAGCATGAATGATTGACGGTGCAACCAAGATACTTCCGAGTAAAACTGAACCAACAATCCCACAGATTTTTCGGATTGAAAACCGTTCTTTTTTAAATAATGACAAGCGTAATCACCTTCTTTAATTTTATTTCCTAACAGTAAAAACTATTTTTTATTCTCAAAAATTGAACTTCTAAAATCATCAGTTTGGTCAAGATAAGCTTTAAAGATTGCTCTCTTCAACTTATGAACCGCACTGTCAGTCTCTGGATTATAGTTATCCCAATGAGGTGTATCTAAATCTTCCAATACAGCTTTTCTCATTAAATTTTCTAATTCGTTTATCGATTTAATAGTTTTTGTTTTTCGATTATACCAAGGGGTTGATGGATCTTTAAATGACACTGTATTTAATTGTCCAAACTTAGTTTGACGTTCTGCATACATGGCCTTTTTAAAATCACTCCAAGTGTGGTATTGTCCATTAAATAATTTTTGAAGTACTAATGTATCTGTTACCAATCCTTTGGTCTTACCATATGAGGTAATCGTTTTATTATTTGCCCTAGCATCGGGTTCAAATTGATTTGAGATATATGGCACCATACCATCTTTAAATCCTTTTGCAGCTAATAGTTCATAAGCCATACGACGTCCCATCAAGTCGCCAGGTGTTCCTATATCACTACTTAATGCAGCATAAATCGGTGCAAATAATTTAATCGTAAAGTAGCCATTTCTTTCGTATTTACCTGAATCGTATTCCCTAGACGAAATAATATTATTCTCAATCAAATCATTAAATGAATGTAATTTTTCAGCTTCTGCATATGCCAAATCTTTAACTACATTTGTTGCATAGACACTATTTCCATCTGGATCTGGATGATACTCATTTGTAACTTTTCTAAGAAGTTGTTGTTTTTGATTCGTATCTAATTTAAGAATTGAATTTCCTTCAAGATATTCCAACATATAAACAACATCAAACATGTTGTGGACATATTGCTTCAAATCATCAGAGTTTTTAAATCTCGTAGTTGGATCAAGTATTTGTAATCGTTGTCCTTCTGTACTATCAGATTTTGAATGTTTCAAGATTGAGTTGATGGTGATTGTCGCATCTTCTGGATGGTCTGGTGCTTGTAATAAGCCTTTGGCAAAGAACTCTGGTCCCAAGCCACTTCTTCGACCATAGCCACCAAGGTAGATGTCCTGATCTGAATCGTGCGTCATCTCATGAGTATAAGTAATAGCTCCATCCTTATCTAACATACGATAACCCATATAATAAACGGCGTCACCGGTAGCATAAGCACCGTGTCCATTATGACCAACTTTATTTCCAACAGGACCAAAGAAATGTTTCATTGCAGGATTTGGATTATCAAAATCTGCCACTTCTGTAGCTTTTCCATCAGTATTATCATTTCCGAATTTATAGGCATCATAAAGCAAGATATTTCGATAAAGTTTCTCACGCCCGTTCTCATCTAAAATACGATACCAATAATCATAGTGATCGCGTTGACGTTCGGCAGTTTCGTGAGCACTCTTTTCAACAAAGCTATTCAGATCACCACTTGCTTGATGTTCTTTATTACGATAGCGATCATAAGCACCAAAGCCTAGACTAGAGATAGTTGAAATGACAAATACTGATCTTTCTGGCAAGGTTAGTAGAGGCAGTACCATGTTACGGTATTTCCAGCTGTCGCTAGTGATTCGATCATAGACACCGATAGAGTACTTGCTACCAGCTTTTTCCTGGTTAGCCCTTACTTCTGGAATATTAGATTTTTCTTCAACGATTAAGGCTTTTGTCTGTGATTTAAACCATTCATTGTTAGTTTGAGTAGGTGCAAATGCTTTACGGTAGCCTTCTAAAGCACTAAACAGATCTTTTGTACCGTAGTTATTCGTCAACAAGGCATTGTAAGTAACCACATTATTTTTAGCCAAGAGATTATTGTAGCCAGATTTACCCAGTTCAATAATTGTATCTAGCGGAGAGGTATTTCCCTTACCAAAGAAATCCATATGGAACATAAGCAAATCTTTTGCGCTAGCCTTATCGAATTTGAAATCATACCAGCGTTCTAGATAGGTTAATCCGAGCATCAAGGCTTCTTTGTTTCGCTTGATTTTATCAACCATGTAATTGTCAATAGCACTATTATTTCCAGAGACAGCAGCATCAGCTGAAAGCAATTTTTTAAGAGTCTCAGTTAAGTGCTCTTTGGTTTTAGCGAATTGCTCATCTAGATAGAGTTCTGTTAATTTAACATTATCCGAAATTCCTAACAAATTCTTAAGAGCAGTTGGATTATACTGCACTGTATTTAAGTCATTTTTAACTCTATCTATTATAGATGTATAATCTTTTAGGAAAGTATTTGGTGTGTATACTAGACCAGTAGTTCCAATAGTATACTCAGCCAGATTTGCAAAATCACTATTGTAGGTTAAATCTACTTTCTCAGATGTTCCATCTTTGTAATGTAGTAATAAGTGATTGATAGAGTTCTTGTCTGAAGTAATATCTGAAACCACTTCCTCATTTTTCATAGGGACAACAGATAATAATTCTTTTTTAAACAGGTTAGTATCAGCTGACAATTGATTTCCATATTTCACAATGGTGTCTCTATTATAGAAAGGTAATAATTTTTCTATATTTTTATATGCAACTTCTCTTGTCGCTTGATAATGAGTGGCCTTGGTATAATCTACATCCTGTTTAGCAGAATTTGTGAAATCTTCCACGGTTATAGTTTTCTTTGTAGTAATCTGGTCTTTCTTGGCTTGAACTGCTGTTTTTTCAATCTCAGTACCACGTTCTACAGTGGAGTCAACTGACATTACCTCATCTCCAACTGCTTGAACATTAACTACCTTATTGTCTTTATTGCTGTATACTTCTGTTTCCTTCATACCTTTAAAGTGGTAACCAGAAATTGCATTCCCATTTGTAATATTCATATCGCTGAGAACATTATTCAAGTGGCCGGTATTATCATCTGCTCCATCTTCTTGTGTCCATAGGGAGCCTGCAACTCCACCAACTCTAGCGAATGGTTTAGCATTATTTATTTCACCTTCAGCATAACTATTTTTTACAGTTGCATTGTTTTCTACGATACCAGCAATTCCACCAATAGTTTGGTTAGAATATTCTGCATTACTTGAAATGGTTACTGATGCTATAGAATGATCTACACTAGCATTAGCTCCGGTTAATTGACCGACTAGGCCACCAATTGCATACTGAGAAGTTGTAACAAAGGTATTGGTTATTCTTCCGGTGAAGCTACTATTTCTTACTGTAGAATTATCAACTTTTTGGACAAGTCCTCCGATACCTAGCTCACCAGCAATGATTCCATTTGCGTGAACGTTCTCTAAAGTTGAAGAATTTGTGGCTTCCTTAGCAACTGATGCGACATGATTCTTACCAGAAATATTAACATCTTTTAAGGTGAGATCCTTAACAGTAGCTCTATTTAATGTATTGAATAATGGCTTTTTCAAATTAAAGATAGCATAATTTTTACCTTGATGACTACCAATTAGTGTTCCTGTGAATTTACTTGTAACGTAACTTTCTTGGTTTTCATTTAACTCAAACTCGCGAGCATTCATTGTTGCACCCAGAGTGAAAGTTCCATCAGGTCTACTATTCATATCAGTTACTAGTTTTTTAAAAGATGTGTAGATAGGGCCATCGTTTTGAACAACTTTTGGAAGATAATAAGTAAAATTGTCTTGATATTGATTATCTACAGATTGCTTCAAGTGTTCCAATCTAGCCGTGATTTTATAGACTGGTTTGCCATCTTTTGTAGTGTCCTCAATATTTGAAACTGGAAGCAGTACATCTTTAAATTTAGCTGACTTCACCTTAATGAAATAAGCAGATTTATTATCTGGTACTTTATCCAAGCTTGTATGCTGTCTTGACCGATCTCCTTCATAACTATAGAGCTCCACATCAGAAACACTTCTTAGTTCTATTGTTTTTTCTGGATCTGTTTCTTTCGGCTTCTCAACGGGAGTTTCAGGTTTTAGTTGCTCAATATTCCCCTTGTATTCAGGAAGTGGATCTACCTTTTCTGGTTCTACTATTGCTCCAGCTTGCACTCCTGTGTATTCTGGCAGTGGTGCAGCCTGCTCTGGTTCGACTACAGCGCCAGCTTGTACGCCTGTGTACTCTTTGGGTGGTTCTACTTGTTCTGGTTCAACAATAGCCCCAGCTTGTACGCCTGTATATTCTGGCAGCGGTGCTACTTGTTCCGGTTCGACTATCGCTCCGGCTTGTACGCCTGTATATTCTGGCAGCGGTGCTACTTGTTCCGGTTCACCTTTATCTGTTACGATGGCTTCTGGTAACGATGGCTGGACTTCCGCTTCACCTTTGTCGGCTACAACTGCTTCCGGTAACGATGGTTGGACTGCAGGTTCAACTACTGCCCCTGCCTGTGGACCTGTGTATTCTGGCAGTGGGACTACCTGTTCTGGTTCGCCTCTATCGCTTACTACAGCCTCTGGCAACGCTGGTTGAACTTCTGGCTCACCTTTGTCAGTTACGACTGCTTCTGGTAACGCTGGTTGGACTTCCGGTACGCCTTTATCTGTTACAACAGCTTCTGGCAACTCTGGTTGGACTTCCGGTACACCTTTATCACTTACTACAGCTTCGGGTAACTCTGGCTGGACTTCCGCTTCACCTTTGTCGGCTACAACTGCTTCTGGTAACGATGGTTGGACTGCAGGTTCAACTACTGCCCCTGCCTGTGGACCTGTGTATTCTGGTAGTGGTGCTACCTGCTCTGGTTCAACAATAGCTCCAGCTTGTGGTCCTGTATATTCTGGAAGCGGTGTTACCTGTTCAGGTTCACCTTTATCACTTACCACAGTATCTGGCGACTCTGGTTGAACCTCAGTCTCACCTTTGTCTGTCACAACCACTTCCGGTAACGATGGTTGGACTGCAGGTTCAACTACAGCGCCAGACTGTACACCTGTGTATTCTGGTAGTGGGGATACTTGCTCTGGTTCACCTTTATCAGTAACAACAGCTTCGGGTAACGATGGCTGGATCGCAGGCTCACCCTTGTCGGTTACCAGAGTTCCAGCTTGTACATCTTTATGTTCTGCTAATTGTGCTTGAGAATCTGAAGATTTTTTCTCTTTTTTTGTTGGATTGGTTAATTCTGTAGAAAGAGGTTTTTCAACTACTTGAACTTCTGTCGGCTTAGTTGAAGAAACAGGTCTTTGTTCCTGAATAGCTTGTACTGTTGATGGATTCTCTACAAAAGTTGGTGTAACACTATAATCAACTTTTTGTTGTTTTGTAGGAGTGGCTACTGATTTTTCTTGATTATTTACTTTAGACTCAGAAGTCGTTTTCCCCTCTTTGATATATCCAATATATGTGTAACCTGAAATGTCTTTAGGAAGAGGTAATTTTTCTCCAGAGGTCAATTCATAGTCAGTATTGTAATTTAGCAAAAGATTATTTTCTAAAGCATGAGCGGATACAAGAGCACCATTTCCTATCCCTGCAACCAATACTAAATGTAGTACCGTTTTATTCTTAATTTTTTTCTTAGAAACGGCAAAAATTAAAATCCCCAAAGCTGCTAAGCTAGCACCAGCAACTAAGGCTTGCATCTCATTCTTGCTTCCAGTATTTGGCAATTCCGCCAGTTGATTTTGGGAATTTAATTTATAAACAAGATAATAAGTCTCATCATCATTCTCCACGTATGTCGGAATATCATATACAAGCTGCCTCTTTTCTTCTGATGATAGCTCTGACTCTGTCACATATTTATAGTGAACACCTTTAGTCTCTTGAGCATCCACAGATGAACTAGCTAATACAGACATAAAAAATAAACTTGAAATCGTTGCAGATACAAGTCCCACTGATAATTTTCTAAATGAAAAACGTTCTTGTTTTTCACCAAAATACTTTTCCATGATTCCTCCTTGAAATACAATTTATAGATGTTACAAAGACCTTTATTATATTAGTGTATTATCTATAAAAAAGGCAGTATACCTTAATTATACTCTTTATTTACCGAAAAGTCTTAAAATTGAGTAGCGTTTTCATACTTTGTTTTATATTATTTTGGGGATACAATAACACCTACCATGGCATTTCCACGGCAGGTGATACTCATATCAATAATCGTTCTAAAAATGGTTTGAGGCAGTTGAGGAGAATCCCTTCTATCCAGCTTTCTTGTGCTGAGGATAGATGGTCTGCCTGGAGGCTTTCTTTTAAAAAGTCTCGGACTTGTTCAGGTGCAATTTCAAACTCAAAGGCTTTCATTTTATAGAAAAAGTCTATCAGATGGTCTGATAAGTATTCAGTTGAAAAAGGCACTTCTCCACTTTTTCGATATTCTAATAAGAGCCTAGAAAATCGAGCTTTTTCTTCAGGAAGATCACGGAAATAGGAATTGAGGAGCCAGGTCTGCTTTTGCTTTCTGTCAATTGGATCCTGAGCTGCAATTCGTTGGTCTTTTTCCAACTCTTTTTGGTATTGCTTGGCCTTGATAGCCCGTTCTGTTCGATTTTTACCAAAAAGAATTTTCTCCCACTTGCGTTCTTCTTGGGTTAAGGTTTCTGTAAAGCCAAAGTAATCCTGATAAGCCCGCTCTGCCGGTCCCATGGCTAGGACCAGATTGTCTGCATATTGCTTGGCGATTTTATCCCTCTTCTTGCGCTCTTTCTCTGCCTGGATACGGAGTTCTTGTTCGTAATCAATTTTCTCCTTGCCTAACTTGACAAGGTAGAGTTGGTCATCCGGCTTTCCAAGTAAAAAGGGCTTGATGCATTTTTCAAGGACTTCTTCCATGCGAGCCTTCTTCTTAGGCTCTGCCTTGGTCCAACTTCCTCCCTGAAAGACTTCTAGAAATAGCTGGTAGTCTCTCTCAGGTGTAAATTGATTGCCGCGATTAGGTTTGAAAACACCTTTTTCCCATAGCCATTTTAGAAGGCGCTCGTCAAAGTCACTTTTATTGACCTTGATTTTTTCTTTTTTCTGAGCTTTTCTGGTCAGATTTTCAACCTTTCTGAGCAGTTTTTCTTCCTCCTCTAACTGCTGGTCAAGGGACAAACGATGAAAATGCCGAACACAATCACTACCAATCGGAAAGAGGCGTTGACCTGTGACACCGTTAAAGAGTTCGTAAGCGTATTTGATAGCATTCCCACATACACAATTGCTACGGCCAATACCATTAAAAATCAAGGAAACTTCATTCCATTCCTTGGTAGCTTGTTCCCACGTATCAGCTTTTGAAGCTTGTAAAACCGCATCATGCAGGGATTTTCTAACTGGAAGTGTCATGAGGTCTCCTTTCTAGATTATACTTTTACAACTTGAACCTCGTCTTTACCGAGTAGTATCAAGTATTTTTCAATATTTTCAATCGAATAGGCTCGAGATAAAGCTTCTCCGTATAGGGCTAATTGACCACGATAGCGGTCTATGAGTTGACTTGGCTCGTCATAGCGGTCTGTCTTGTAGTCGAACAGAACGATTCTATCCTCATAAAGTAGATAGCCATCCAAGATTCCACGGACAACGAAGTCTTCCTGACTCTTGTGGTCTCGTTTGAGCATGGAGAAAGGTTGCTCGCGATAGAGATGGTCGGTATTGGTAAGAATTTCTTGACCAAGTGCTGTGTCAAAGAATGCAAGGATTTTAGCAAGATTGATCTTGTCTTTGACAGCTTGGCTGGTTTGAACGTGTTTGATAGTTTCTGCCAGGCTAGCAAGGGTTGGTCGCTGACTGAGGTCAATTCTCTGCATGAGTTCGTGGGTAGCACTACCAATCTCAGCTCCAGTCACCTTTTCTTTAGTTGAAAAATCAGGCAAATCAAAGCTGATTTTCTTGTCTACTGACTGGCCTTGACCTGCAATCTCGACACCTTCCATATCCATAACAGGTTCGTAGAATTTCTTGATTTGACTTGGAGTTTGAACGCTAGGCAGTTCAATGGCTGCGCGGTGAAGAGTATTATAGACTTCCACCTCTTTCAGCATTTCAAGGGCTTCTTTGATAGTATCTGACTGGCGGTTGTCTGCTTGAGAGCTATCTTGTAGAAGGCTCTTGTTTTCCAACTCTCCAATAGCTTCTCTGGTCAGCTGGTCTTCACTAACAAAACGATAGCTAAAATTGAGATTATCTTTAGCAAACACTTTACTGATAGCCCAGACCCAATCTTGGAAATTCTTGGCTTGCAGTCTAGTGTTGCTATTTAGTTTCCCATTTTTAGCTGCTGGGAATTCCTTAGCTTCCAGCTTTTCACGAGATCCCTTACCGACAAGATAAAGCTTTCTCTCAGCACGCGTCATGGCAACATACAGTAGACGCATCTGCTCCGAGTAACTTGCCAGCTGTAATTCATCTTCATTCTGTATATAAGTTAGGCTAGGAATGGAGAGTTTGATGGTTTTAGGATAGTGAGCTTCTACTGCTCCCGTCTCCATCTTGGCAATATACTTAAGTCCTAGACCGTTTTTACGGCTGAGAATGACTTCTGACATGCTGTCTTGCTTGTTGAAGTCTTGATCCATATTGAGAATAAAGACGTAAGGAAACTCCAACCCTTTACTCTTGTGAATAGTCATGAGCTCTACCGCGTCTTTTGGCGGTGCGACAGCCACGCTCGCAAGATCGTGCTGGGCTTCTAGGACTTGGTCAATCATACGAATAAAACGCGACAAACCTTTGAAATTGCTCTTTTCAAACTGGTCAGCTCGCAGAGCTAGGGCATAGAGATTGGCCTGTCTAGCAGGGCCATTTGGCAAAGCCCCAACATAATCGTAGTAAAAACGGTCGTTGTAAATCTTCCAAATCAAGTCATAGAGAGTGTGCGTTTTGGCATACAGGCGCCAAGAAGCCAAGGTATTCATGAATTGATTTAGCTTTTCAGCCAGTGTTGAATGAATTAACTCTTTCTGGCTTGTTGCCTGTTTTTGAGCATTGACCAGTTTTTCATAGAGATTTTCTTGAACTTTGTCCTCATCTTTCTGAAGAGACAAACGTGCTAACTCGTCCTCGTCAAATTCAAACATTGGAGACTTCATAAGGGCAACCAAGGCGTAGTCTTGCAGGGGATTGTGAATGACACGAAGGGTGTCCAGCATGACTTGTACTTCTAGGGATTGGAGGTAATTGTTTTGCTCTCCGTCGGTTTTGACAGGAATCCCGTACTCAGACAGAGCTAGAAGAATCTGGTCATTACGACTGCGGCTGGAAGTCAAAAGGGCAATTTCCTTAAAGGCAACACCTTTTTCCTGATGAAGTTTAAGGATTTCCTTGATGACCAGGCGCATTTCACCAGTTAGTTTCGTTTCTGCTTGGCTCTCTTCTTCCTCACCTGTGTCGTCCTTATCATAGAGGAGAAATTCTGCCTTGTTGTCTGGATTGGGAGTCAGTTTACTATTGGCAAAAACAAGCTGGTGCATGTGGTCATAGTTGATTTCGCCGACCTCTTGATCCATAAGGCGTGCAAAAACATCATTGGTTGCTGACAGCACTTCTGAACTACTACGGAAATTTTCCTTGAGGAGAATCAGCTTTCCTTCTTGGGAATTTTGCGCATAGCGTTGGAATTTTTCATTAAAAATCTGCGGGTCTGCCTGACGGAAACGGTAGATAGACTGCTTGATATCCCCCACCATAAAGCGATTGTGACCATTAGACAGCAATTCCAACATCCGTTCTTGAATGTGGTTGGTATCCTGATACTCATCGACCATGACTTCGTGGAAACGTTCCTGATAATCCTCACGAACTTGTGAGAAATTCTCTAAAATCTCAATGGTATAATGGCTGATATCGGCGAATTCAAAGGCATTTTCCTGACGTTTACGCTGACGATAAGCCTCCACAAAATCACTCATGAAAGTTTGGAAGATCTTAGCTAGTTCCCAGGTGTCTCCATGATAACGTTCTTGATAGTCCAGAATGGTTATCTGGTCTGATAATTGTCCTAGTTTAGCAAACTGAGACTTTCTTTCTTCGTTGTAGGCATCAGCCAGGGGCTTCAAATCAGCCTTACGACTGGCATTGGTCAGAGCCCGACCATTTTTCTCCTTCGAGATGGCGACAACACGCGCAAGCACTGCTTGATAAGCCTGACTATCGGACTCTAGATTTAAGGAGCCAATTTCATCCAAAATTAACTGAACATTCTCGAGATAAGCAGCCTTTGGAAACTCCTTGGCATCATTATCCAGATGGTAACGGAAAAAGCTTTCCAAGTCCCAAAGGGCTTGCTGGATTTGTTGGGTCAGTTTTTCTTTTTCATTCGTAAAATCAGCTGTTTCAAATCCTTTTAGGAAAGATTCACTCAGCCATTTCTGAGGATTACTGGTGGATTGGAGGAAGTCATAGATTTTATAGACCTGCTGGCGCAGACCACGTTCATCCTTGCCACGCCCTGCAAAATTTTTCAGCAAATGACTAAAGGTCTCTTTCTGTTTACCTTGGTAATGGGCTTCAAAGACCTCATGAAAGACTTCATTTTTTAGAAGAAGTTGTTCGCTTTGGTTTTGTAAAATACGGAAATTAGGCGCAATATCAATCAGATAGCCATGTTTGCCAAGGAATTTTTGTGTAAAAGAGTCCATGGTTCCGATGGCTGCGTTGGGTAGATCTGCCAACTGGCGTCCCAAGTGTTGTTTGAGGTCAACATCATCCGTTTCTTGGATTTGTTGGCTGATTTTTTTCTCTAAACGTTCCTTAAGTTCATTCGCAGCCTTGACGGTAAAGGTTGAGATAAAGAGTTGAGAAATTTCGACACCACGCGTCAATTGATCTAGAATGCGCTCTGCCATGACAAAAGTTTTACCAGAACCAGCCGACGCTGAGACAAGAATATTCTGACCAGAAGTATAGATAGCTTCAATTTGCTCGGCAGTTTTCTTTTGTTCCTTGCTCGAATTTGCTTCTGCTTCTTGCAGTTTTTGAATTTCCTCCTCAGTTAAAAAGGGAATGGGCTTCATCGATTCAACTCCTCTCTTATTTTTTCAAACCAAGCTTGCTTGAGTTTTTCTCCGACCAGACGCTTGCCATCAGTTAAGTCCAACTTTTCTAGGAAGCGGGCTTGGCCCAAGTGATAATTGGCTTCAAATCCAGTAATAGCCTGATGCTGCTGAACGTAGGGGGCAATGCTTCTTCCATTTTCGGTATAAGGATTAATGGCGAACTGGCCTGCTAAAATCTTCTCAGCCGCTTTTTTATAAAGATGGGTATTGTAGTCCAGTAGGAGCTGGAATTCCTCATCCGTCAGCTGATTGGCCTTGTTTTTATTGTAAAATTCGCCCAAATGACTGCTTTCTTTTTCTAAAAAGAGGCCTTGGTATTTCATTGACTTGCTAGCTTCTACTACTGCACCTGCCAGACTTTTAACGGCCATCAGAGATTGGACAGGCTCAGCCATTTCCAAGTACATGGCACCGAAAAAGTTCTGCTCCCCTTCTCTTTTTAGGGCAGCTAGATAGGTTGGCAACTGGGAATTGAGCCCATTAAAGAAATGAGGAAACTGGAACTGAGTCAGACTGGATTTGTAGTCTACCACTCCTATCGCCCCATCAGCTTTCAAACGATCAATCCGGTCAACCTTTCCTCGTACAAAGACACTGCGTCCATTGTCCAATTGAATAAAGGCCTGCTCTTTCCCACCGAAATTCGCCTCTTCTTTGATGGTTTCAATAGCTGGATTGTGTCGGAGAATGTGGCCAGTCGTCCGTGCAACATCAAGTAGAACTTCCTTGGTAAACTGGGCTTCCAAACTTTCCTGATAAATTGCTTCAAATTCGCGTTCTTGACTGGTTTCTTGAATAGCTTGTTCTAGACGGTTGTCAAAGGAATCTTCGTCAGGCAACTGCAAGGCGCGTTCAAAGATACGGTGCAAGAAATTTCCGTGACTGCGGGCATCAGGACGTAGACGTAATTCTTCTTGCAAGCCTAAAACGTAGCGAAGAAAATAACTGTATTCATTGCGATAAAACTCCGTCAAACCAGAGGTAGACAGGTAAAATTCCTTGTCAGCTGGATAGAGAGCCTGTAAGGTATCCTTGGTCAACTGCTTACTGCTTGGACTGGTTGGGAGGGCTGGATTTTCCAGACCTTGCTGGTCTAGTTTTTTACCCATGACACGCGCCAGAACCTTAATAAATGTCAAATCTTGCTCAGTCTCACTCATCTCGCCCTGCTGGTGATAGGCAACCAGACTGGACAAAAGACTGTGATATGAACCCATATCTTCCTTAGACAGCCTTTTGTGATTCATCCTCTTCTCTTTTCGACTAAATCCAAAATGGACCAACTCTTGAAGATAGGCAGATTCCTTACTTTCACTTTCATTAAAAAGGCTTGGAGCCGACAAAACTAATTGCTTACGGGCAGAATTGACCAAAGAAAGCATAGTATAGCGATTTTTCTTGAGGTTTTCACTGCTGGCAATCAGTAATTGAACGCCTTCTTCGGTCGCTTGGTTTAGGCTCTGTCTTTCTTCGTCTGTCAATAGACTGGTGTTTTGCGCAATTTTTGGTAAATTGTCCTGAGTTAGCCCAATGGCATAGACAAAGTCAGCAGTCAGAGGAGCAATCAAATCGTAACTCTGCACCAGAACGGTATCTACGGTTGCTGGAATAGTACGGTACTGAGATAGGCTTATCCCAGAATGAAGCAAGGCTAGGAAGTCCTCCAGACTAACCTGTGAATCAGCAAAAACAGTCGCAAATTGTTCTAAAACATGACAGAAGGCTTTCCAAACTTCGGCTTGTCTTTCCTGTTCAAGAGCTTCCATAGTAGCTGTCAAATCTTGCAACTGCTTGGTTACTGCACCTTCTTTTAGAAAGCTATTCCACTTTTGCAAGAGATTTTCGGACTTCTGTTTTCGACTGGCAAAAAGAGTCTCAAGAGGTGTTAAAATACGCAGACGAAGGGCGTTTAAACGTTCCAAATCAAATTTTCCATAGTGGGATTTGGTGAAGGTTTGCTGAAAGGCTGGCAAGCCATTGATACCAAGATAACGGATATATTGCTCAAATGCGTCAATATCCGCCTGACTGAGGTCGCTATACAAACCAGTTCTGAGAAGGTTAATCAAATCCTCCTGACGGAAACGATAGCGTTTTAAAGCTAAAATAGACTCGACAAACTGTGTCAAGGGATGATGGGCCATGGATTCGCTTCTACCAAGATAGAAAGGAATCTGATACTGGTCAAAAATAGTTTTGAGAGATAACTGATAAGAAGCTACATCTCCCAAGAGAATACGAAAATGCTTGTAACTAAGGTCTGAGTTCTCATGCAATTTCTGACGGATGCTACGGGCTACCAGCTCCAACTCTTCTTTTTGCGTCAAGCAAGACCAGATTTGCAGATTTTCTCTGTCCTTCTCATCAACATCCAAAGTGAGTTCTGAAAAGTCATAAGAAGACTCCAGCAAACGGGAAGCCTTGTCAAAACTATCCATCTTCTCATGAATTTGAGAACAGTCCTGAGCAGGTGTTTGATATTTAGAGGCTAGATGATGGAGAAACTCCATACTGGCTTGGTAGAGATTTCCCTCGCTAAAAGGACTGGTATAAGCTTTCTTGCTAGCATAGACTCCAATGACAATCTCAACACCCTTGCCATGAAGTAAATCCACAATCCGCTCTTCCTCAGCAGAAAAACGAGTAAATCCATCAATAACTAAGGCGATTTGGGTAAAATCACTACTAACTTTGTTATTCTCAATAGCTTCAATCAAATGGGACAACTGACTTCCCTGAGCTAACCGCCCTTGGTTAAGATAGGCCGTTACTTTCTCAAAAATCAAGAGTAAGTCTGCTCGCTTGTCCTCATCCGTCAAACTTTCCAAGTCCAAAAAACTCATCTGAGCTTTGGTCATCTCGTGATAAAGCTCAATCAACTGCTGGATAAACTGAGGATCCTGCTTAATCGCACCATAAACACGTAAGTCCTTAGGATCGAGTTCCGCAAGGCACTTATAAAAGGCCATCCCAAGACCGATATCATCAAGACTGATCTTAGCAGGTAAATCATTCAAGACCAGGTAACGAGCCATTTGAGCAAAGCGCGTGACGGTAATAGCAAAAGAAGCCTGCTGGGACAAGCATTCCAGCACGGCGCGTTCCTTTTCAAAAGAAAGAGAGTTGGGAGCGATATAGAAGACTCGCTTGCCCGTAGCAACTAGCTCTTCCGCCTCTCTGGTTAGAATTTCTGTCAAAGAAGTCCGAATATCAGTATAAAGTAATTTCATCTCTGCCTCGTTGGAATTTTTCATTACCTTTTATTATACCATTTTTTAATTAAGCAATCCTGTAAATAATCGGTTCTTGTTCATCTGTTGAAAAGAAAATGCCGGAAAATTCCGACATTGTTTTAGTAAGCTAACTTCCTGAAAGTAGGAGTAACCACAAGTTCCAGAAGGCAGTGATATTGATGAGGATATGAACCACTATTGGATAGTAGAGAGTTTTTGTCATGCGATACAATAGAGCCAAAATAAGACCTCAACTAGCATAAATGAAAAAGGCAAGAGGTGTTAAAACGAAATTGATATGAATACAACCGAAAATAATAGCAGAAAGCAAGACATCTCCGTACCAAGGTGAGTTTTTGAAAAAGGTTGTCATAAGCACACCGCGATAAATCAATTCCTCAACAATAGGGCCGATGAAGCAAACTATGAGCAAGAAATAGGGTAATTCCTGTCGCCCCATCATTTCTATCGTTTCATTCAAAGAAATTTGATTCGAGGACGAGGGTATGAAATAAGACAAGAGGAAGTCGGACATATAGGAAATGATGTAGCCTAGTAAAAGGTAGATAAAGTACCTCAACTGCCACTTGAAATGAAAAGTTTGCTTTCCTGCAAAAACTAGTAGATAGATGACTGCTGACAAAAGAACACCACTTTCCAGCAAAAGTAGAATCTGAAAAAACTCACGACTTGCTGGTAGATAGGGCTTTGCGAGGTGATTGAAAAGCCTCCAAAACCAAGTTGATTTGTAAAAAATTAAGGACAATGCTAGTAAAATTTGAATAGCCTGTTTTTTCATATTAGATCCTCTATTTTACTGGACTAGTTTATTGAATATAATGGTTTACTTAACTGTATAACAAGTTTAGTATAGCATATATTGGCGAAATATCCTCTTCAAATCATGAATTGTTATCAAAACATCTTAAACTGTAAAATCAATTAACCCCTACCCTTTTACCATTATCTTCTCTAACAAAGGAAGACCTATGATTAAGTTGCTAACCTTTGATATAGATTGATTTCTCCTAAATGAAGCTAAAGCTCCCCAAAAATAGGGTAGTTTATTTGGCTTGAACCTTACGGAGCCGACAAATAAAAGCCAGTATTGCTACTGACTCTTACACATTCTTGATTTATAGGACAAAGTTTATACTGCTGGTTTCGTCGTTACTGACTCACTCCCTTTTAACAAAGCAAGTAATTTTTCTGCTTCGGTCATGATACCATTATTATCCATGGTTTGGAGGCTCAAATTATTTCGTAAACCAGTTAGGGTTTCTGTCGCATTGGCTTTTAAACTAGCATCTGTCACTTTAGCAAGTAAAGATTCTGCTTCTTTTAGCTTGGCTTCTACTTTTTCAGTCTCTACTTGAGGGACTTCTGGCTCAGCAGGTGTCTCCTCTACTGGCTCTTCATCCGCTTTGAAGTTCTTATTTGGATCTTCACTGTGGTCTTTCTTACCTAAGACATGCTCGCTGGCATTACCCCATCCATCATTAGAATGTGGACGTTCGTCAGGATGTTCGACATAGTACTTAATCGTCGCAAATAAATCTTCCAAAGTATAACCATTTGGAGCCTTGTATGAATGATCATCAAACCAAGCAAATTTGATGTTATGGTAATGATCCTTATGAGGAATAATTAAATTACCATTTTTTATCTCAACTGTATGCTCGACCATGTATGGAAGTCGAACGAGTGGAATTCGTTTCTCCCCTTTTACACGATTGTAAATGGCCGCTGCACTATCTCCCGTTGGATTTGCTTGAGCGTCTGCATCTGGAGATGGAGGCAGAATCCCTTTTTCTTTAGTATAAGATTGAGCAGCAGCTTTTTCCTTATCAGAAAGGCTATCTTTTCCAATCCAGTGACTATGGCCCATATGAGGCGTTACATAGGCATCCCCCTCATCACTGATAATATCATGTTCATCAAAAATGTAGCCATCTGAGGTTGTATACTTATCAGCTAATTGAGCAATACGGACTTCGTTTTCGGTATATTCAATTTGAGAATTCGGTTTGCTAAGTCGCTCAGGATGGGTAATTGGTGCTAGGAATGCCAATAAATCATCTACTAATTTTCCTTTATTAGTCGATTCATCATTCAAGCGTTCTGCTAATTTGTCTAAGGCTTGGAAATCAGAAGTACGACCCTTATTTTCAGACAAGGCTTTATGAGCCTCTGCCAATAAATTATATGCTTTATCATAAAATTCTTGGTCACGAGGTGGTACATTTTCTTTCTTCGCAACTAGGGCATGCGTCTCTTGAGTTTTCTTAGACAAGAGATCTTCAATAGCATCAATCTTATCCTTGGCCAGGTCTTTAGCTAGAACATAACGACTAGCGCTCTTATCCTCGAAAATATAACCTTCGCCAACTTTTCTAACAACCTGGTTGACATCAAGTTCAGTCGGTTTATTTTCCACTGGGGCTAGAGGTTTGGTAGTTGGAGCTGGTTTCAGAGGAGTAACACTTGGCAAAACACTGCCATTTTGTCCCTTAACAGCTATCATACGAGCCAATTTTTCTTCCAAAGGGGACATTTGTGAATAAGGAATGAAATGGAAATGATCCCCGTGAGGAACTGCCACACCATTTGCTGTACGTTTTGTAATCTGTGCTGGATCAAACACCAAGCCATCAGACTCCACATGACGTTGGCTAAGTGGCAAGGCATACAATTCTTGAAGGAGACTAGCTAAATCCTCATTTTGGCTCTCCGGATCTGTTGCAGGATTTTGAGGAGTTTCAGATGGACTCGTTCTCACACTAGATCTTGTTTCTCCCCTGCTAGAACGATATTCAACCGTACTTAATTGGCCACCTTTTTCAGATAAGAAGGCTTGGGCTGCAGCTAATTCACTAGCAGACAAGTCACTCTTAGGAATATAATGGAAGCGATTGCCATGAGGAACGATATAAGCATCACCCGTATCCTCAATGATATCAGATGCATTGAAGATATACCCATCATCCGTTGTATAACGTCCTTGGGCTCTGGCTGCAGCAACAGCATTATCTGTGCTTGCATTATGATTATGACTATGTTCCTGCTTCTGACGTTTAATCTCTTCTTTTGTCCGAATATTGTCCGCATGAGCCGCATCCTTGAGGTAAACATAGTATTTCCCGTCTACCTTAATGACATAACCACCCTTGATTTCATTGACAATGTCTGAATCCTTCAACTGATAATTCGGATCTTTCATCAGCAGTTCTTCACTGATGATAGCATCATAAGGAACCTTACCATTATAGTAATGATAATGGTTTCCATGAGAAGTCACATAACCTTGATCCGTAATCTTGATAACAATTTGTTCTGCGTTGATTCTCTCTCTTATTGACTTCTTCTGGTGTCAAATTTTCTGCCTTTTGACCAGCCTGATCACCGTCTATATAAGCAACTCGATTAGAATCTTTCTTAACTTGACCAGCTTGATACCGTCCAAGCTCATAAGAACAAACACTTAAGGCAAGAACTGCCACTGAACCTGCTACATATTTTTTATTGATTTTCATTCTTTCCTCTTTTCTTAAGCCTATTTGATTCACCCAAAAATTATAAACCAGTTAATTAACCAGTTAATAGTTTGTATTTTTTTATCTCTTTTGTCAAGATCTTTATAGATAGAATAAAATTATTACTTAAAAACTTGTTTCTTCATTTTTTTGACTGGAAATTTCATCTATTTATTAACAAATAAAAGGACATTATTCTATCCAAAAATAGAACAATATCCTTTCAACTAGTTTATCATTAGTCAAAATATTCTAAGGTTTTATTTGCTTAAGGGTTTTAATATCATAGGTTACTAAATCCCCGTTCTTATTATAAAATTGAACACCTTCTGATGAAAAAATAAGATATTTAGAATCAA
>CAUQGR010000018.1:0-29695 GCA_963517545.1 uncultured Streptococcus sp.
CCATTATCTAGGTCTTTCTGAAAAATAATGAAAAAATCCGAGATGAAATCTCGGACGAAATTGATATATTTTCTTTAACTTCTTTTCTTTTAGTGAGCAGGATTAAAGGGAAAACAACTAGAAATCTTTCATATCCTGCTTGCTTATTAAGCACGAACTGTGACGCTGGTGCCATCTTCCTTATAAAGATTGATGAGTCCTTCTTTAAGAGCTCTAACCATATCTCCTGCTTGAACAGGTTGTGGGACTTTGATTGTCAAGAGTTCCATTGGATTTGGAGCACGGTCGATTTTATTGCCTTTGGCATCATGTAAATCTTCGATATACGTTTCAAAATGACGGAAACCTGGTCCATAAAACTCAACTTGGTCGCCTTCGTTAATGACGTTTCGTTGACGAATAGTTGCTGTTTGTGTTGCGTCATCATAAGAAACCACTTCAGCAACAAACTTATACTCAGGAATTTTACGACGAGCACCAAACAACTGCTCATTTTCAGATGGTGTACCATAGTAAAATCCTGTAGCCAGTTCACGTTGGGCAACCTTCCACATCTCGTCCACCAAGTCTTGTTTGATAGCTTCAAACTTTTCAGGACTTTCAAGATAGGCATCCACAGCCGCCTTGTAGCAGTTGGTTACTGTTGATACGTAGTGAATAGACTTCATACGCCCTTCAATCTTCAGACTGTCTACACCGTTTTCAATCATATCTGGGATATGGTCAATCATGGACATATCAACGGCTGACATTGAAAATTCTTCTGGAATCTCACCCTTCAAACTCTTACGTTCTTTCCCAAATGGCATATCGTAAAGATCGTACTTCCAACGGCATGACTGAGAGCAACCACCACGGTTAGCATCACGCATACTCATATGGTTTGAAAGAGTACAACGTCCAGAGTAAGAAATACACATGGCTCCGTGGACAAAGGCTTCAATCTCTACATCTGTGCGTTTGCGAATCTCTGCCAATTCTTCCATCGAAACCTCACGCGCCAAAACGACACGAGTCAAGCCCAGTTCTTTCCAGAACTCAAGGGTTTCATAGTTAGTGGCACTTGCTTGGGTGGAAAGGTGGATTTCAAGACCTGGTGCTTCTGTTGCTGCAATCATAATCAAGGCTGGGTCAGACACGATAACTGCTGCAATCCCAATATCACGCAGTTTACGAAACCACTCACCAGCACCAGCTTCATTTCCTTCATGCATAACCATATTGGCAGCTACATAAACCTTAGCACCATACTTGGCCGCAAACTGGACACCTTCTTCCATCTGTTCAAAGGTAAAGTTTCCGGCACGGCTACGAAGACCATAGGCCTGACCACCGATAAAGACAGCATCTGCTCCATATTGAACAGCTACCTTTAGCTTCTCTAAAGTCCCTGCAGGTGATAAAACCTCAGGACGTTTTAATGTTTTTGTCATGTTTTCTCCTATTTGCAATATAAAAGTTTGACGTTTTTCCTTCTCATTTTATAGTAAATAAGCGATAAAATCAAGCCTAGACAGATTGTTTTGACAATTCTAATCTTTTAGACTTTAGATAACAGAGTTCTAAAAGCTTTTACTTATAGCAAACTTCTCACATCATCATCTCGTGAAAAATTTATACTCAATAAAAATCAAAGAGCAAACAAGGTAGCTAGGCGTACAGCAAGGAGAAGCTAAAAATATCCTCCGATACACTACTTTCATCTAGCATATCGGAGGATTAGCTCTTATAACAATTTTCCTATTATGGAACACCTACAATCTGGCAACCATAATTAACTATCTTAAACCATTAAAAGCAAGTAAGCATCTGAGGGATTTGCACCTTCTATACTCTATTCTCGCTTTTGATAAACTAAGAGCGAAAATTTAGCTTCTAGTCTTCTTTTCTTTTGGCTACATAAAGAGTAAGCAAGATTCCACTTCCTAAAAGAATTGAAATGACATCTGTTTGGCTTCCCGTATTCGGTAAGGCTACTCTTGTATGATTCGTCATTCCAGAAGTTCCATTATCTGGGATTTGAGTATTTGGTTCAGATGTTACTGGAACTGCGTTTGGAATTTCTACAGTATCAGAGGTATGTGAATCAAGTACAGTTTGATTATTTGTACTTGGGATTCCTGTTTCTGGTGCACCTGTTCCTGGCTTCCCTGTATTTGGAGTACCTGCTCCTGGAGTGTCTGGTGTTCCGGTTTCTGGCGTTCCCGTATTTGGAGTACCTGAACCCGGAGTGTTTGGTTTATTTGTTTCTGGTTTCGGATCCGGTTTTGATTCCGGTTGTTCTGATGGTGGTGTAATTCTTCCCGATTCTGGTGGTGTTGTTCCAGTATTTCCTGGTTGTACAGGGGTTGGATTCACAGCACAATTACATGTTCCATCCTTACCATCACGTCCATCTTTACCATCTTTACCATCTTTACCGTCCTTACCATTCTTCACAACGATTTCTTGTTTTGTTCCATCTGGATTTATAATGACAATTGTATGACTTCCATCTACATTCTCTTTCGTTTCAATTGTAGGAGATTTACCGTCTTGGCCATTTTTCACTACAATCTCACGTTTTGATCCATCTGGGTTGGTAATAATAATTGTATGGCTTCCATCAGAGTTTTCTTTTGTTTCAATTATCGCTGATTTACCATCAATACCATCACGACCGTCACGACCATCTACTCCGTTATAGATATCTTCCTCACTAATCAAAGTATCTCCAGCAGTATAGGTCAAACTATTATCATTATCGTAATAAACTGTAATATGAACGCCAATTGGCTTCGTTGCTAGTTGAGTAGTTGCACGGTCTTCATCCACACTTCTTGCTCTTCTAGTGCTTCGAGGTTGTGCAGGATAAATTGGTTTTAATTCAATTCTTGGAGAACGTCCATCTTTTCCGTTTTCTCCATTTTTAACCGTTGTTGCAATTGGTTCTTTACCATCTGGTTGAGTAATTGAAATTGTATGACTTCCATCTGGATTTGTCACTACACTTACTTCTGGTGTAAAGCCGTCTTTTCCGTCGCGGCCGGCTACTCCAGCTTCACCTTTATCACCTTTTGGTCCGGCTGCTCCAGTTTCACCTTTATCGCCTTTCGGTCCAGCTGCTCCAGTTTCACCTTTGTCACCTTTCGGTCCGGTTGCTCCAGTTTCACCTTTGTCACCTTTAGCTCCATCGACTCCGTCTTGACCATCTTTAATCACAGATGTTCCTAGAACTGTATCTGTTCCTTCATCAAACTGATTATTGGCATTCTTGTCACTATAGAACGTTAATGTCGTTTCTTTTTTAGTCTCATCACGGTCTACTTTCACTTTTGGAGTCTCACCATCTTTACCATTCTTAATAACGGTTGATACTGGTTGTCCACCTGGTTGTGAAATCGTAATTGTATGCGTTCCATCATTGTTTTCTGCCACAGTTACAGTTGGTGTAGCCGGCGTTAAGTCTATAACATCTATAGTGATGTCTTTGGTAATTGATTTAGTTTTACCTGCATTTGTCACCGTTACTGGAATATCAAATGCTCCAGCTACTGTCGGTGTTCCAGAGATGGTTTTAGCAGATTCATCATATGTTACACCATTTGGAAGTTTTGTTGTATCAACAGTAAGTGTAACTCCATCTGGAACTGTGAACGTAATTGGACGAAGGCTTGTTTTTCCTAAGGCAATCATTTGACGATCATTTTTAATGTCTAATGATATTGGATCATCTACTACCTTTACAGTGATAATCTCTTCCGCACTACCTCTACCTAATGTTTCAGAATCCAATGTTGCTTTTAAACGAACTTTATAAACACCAGGCTTGGTTGGAGTTCCACTAATTGTATGCGTTGCAGCATTATAATTTAAACCTGCAGTTGATTCAAGATAAGAATCTAAGTCTGTTTCCGGTAAATCCACACTTAAATAACGAGCACCTAAATCTGAATGTTCACTGTGAGAAACCACCATATTTTTAATCGTTTCACCCAGACGAATCGTTTGTTCTTTTTCTGTAACATTAATACTTACCGGAAGTGGGCGAACATTAATTTTAATATGCCCTCCATCAACTGGAGATTCTGCCATTTCTGGGAAAGTAGCTTTATATGGAATTAAATATTCTCCCACTTTAGATGGTGTGCCAGAAATAGTCCTTGTAGCTGAATCATAGGTAACTCCCGGTGGAAGTTGACTTGTATCAACCTCTAATCTAGCTTTAGCATCTGAAGGAGTTAAAACTACATTGTCTATAGCAGTTAGAACAGTCTTCTCTTGTTCCTTATTATCAACCGTTACAGTTAAATCACGTGATGTTACATTAATCGTTAAGGTTGCACTTGCGGTTGAATTCCCACTAATTGTCGGACTTGTCGCTGTGAATGTTGCTGTATACGTTCCGACTTTTGTAGGCGTTCCTGAAACAGTTTTCGTCGCAGCATCATAGTTTACCCCTGGAGGAAGTTCTCCAGAAGTGATTGTTAACAAAGCTCCATCAGCTTGTAACTGAATAGGAGGAAGTTCATCTAAAGCTTTTACTGTTTTTGTATTATCAGGAATAGAAAAGTTTAGAGGAACACTGTTTACTGTAATATTTACATACGCATAGGCATATTGGTTATTTCCCGATTTGTCAGTTCTGTATACATAAGCATATGTTTGGAAGGTCCCTACTTGAGTCGGTGTTCCTGTTATAGTTTTATTATCCGCAGACCAATTTAGACCATTTGGTAAACTGCCCCCTGTGTAACTTACTGTCGCATTTTTAGGAATTTTAAGAGTAATTGGAGTTATTTCATTACCTGCTGTAAACGTGTAATCAGCTGTTGGGACATTAAAGTTTCCTGGCGTTACGGTCAAATCAACTACTTTAGTAATGGAAGCCCCATCTTTAGTAGCAGTAACTGGAATCACATAATGCCCTTCATATAATCCAGTACCTGATAATGTTTTGCTATTGCTATCATACATAACACCATCTGGCAGTGTTCCTACTGTAACCGTTGCTCCCTCACTAGCTGTTACAACCATATCTGCAAATTTAGTTCCTTCTGAAACTGTTTGCTTATCATTCGTTACAGATAAAGTTAAATCAGAAACTGGTGGAGGGGTAACTGTATAGGTAAAGCTTGTCTTAATCTGACGACTTTGACCTTCATTATTGATATAAGTAGCGGTTACAATCGCTGTTTGTGGTGCATCTGTATGTTTTAAAGCATAACCTGTTAGACCTGTATTATCAGCATTAGGACTTAGGTAGAGATGTCCTCCATCAGATTCGACTGATAGATTCGTAATCTTACTACCATTTGTCATCGAAACAGGAATAGTTGGGATAGTTTGTCCTTCTTGCCAGCTTTGATTGGAAATAGGATTTAACCCATCCATTACCTCGAACTTATAGGTACGAGCTGGGACATTGGCTCCAAAGTGTCCATCCTTTGCTGTAGATGTAATCGTATAGACACCTGCAGCTAAGGTCTTACCATTTTGTTTGATAATCTTAAATCTAGTAGGATTCTCAGTGTCTTTTGTAATCTCAACCCCATCCGGTTTACTATCAATCGTTAAAGTCGCATTCGCTTTATTCAATACCAAGTTTCCTAGATTCTGTTCCTTATCCGAGATAGGAACAGCTACTGGTATTGGATTCGTTACTCGATACAGCTTGTCCGCATCAAACATAACATCAGCATTGGTTAAAGTATAGTTACCATTTTCGCCCGAACTCACATTTGGTGTCGTTTGAGAAACCTCTCTAGTCACTAAATTCAAATGATGCTTTGTCACCCGTCCAATATTATCCGTAACATTAAATTCTACAAAATACGTCCCTGCTTTTTCTGGTAATGTCTTAAAATTAATACGATAGGGAGATACATTATCCCTTGATGAGTCAGCATACTCAGCACTAGCAGAAGAACTAACTTGTTTATTTCCCGTCAAAACATCACTTGGCCAAGCGCTACTATTAACAAAAACATTATCAGCGGTAGGAGCTTTATCCATTATAAACTCTACTGTAACCCCAGGACTACCTCCTGTCTGTTCGAACTTAGTAATGGTAACGGGAGCATTATTTCCTACTAGATTATATTCATTTTTACTCCCTGGTAATGACAACCATAGGTTAGACGTATACTGAGGACTATCTGGAGTCGCATCCGCTATCGTTTTAGGACTTCTATCATGTAAGTAATAACCAAAAGGAGTAGACGTCATGTAAGCTGTGGAAGAAGCTTCATCATATGAAACAGAGTCTCCCATTCGATTGTTTCCAGCTTTAAATTTCGCGTAACCAGGAGAATTAGAATCATAATAATAAAATAAAGAAGAATAATCCTCTACTACTTTATACAACGGCGGTTCTTCAATCGTTAGATTAGCTGTAATCCTAGTATAGGGATCTGCTTTTGACTGAACTCCGATTGTATAGGTTCCGCTTTGAAGCGTATTATCCAAGGTGACAGTCTTGGTCAGATACCGATTATCTTTACCACCGTCATTAAATACAAATCCTAACCGTTTCGCATCGGGGGTTAGTTCCACTTCATTGGGCTCGATATTCGTCAAGCCCACCTTATATTTCAACTCTACTGTAGAACCATCTTTTTTAAATTTGTAGTCAGGAATATTACGACCTGTTTCTGCTCCAAAATACCGCTCCAGGGTCATATACGGATAGTTCATATATGGAACACCTTCAGCAGGCTTGACCGTAACTGTTGTCGTATAGGCTTGATTGTTATAAGTGAAGCCGACATTGTATGTACCAGGCTCTACCGTAGTTGGAACATTTCCAGATAGGGCGAGAATCCAGTCACTATTCCCTGAAGGATTCGTAGTCGATTTTTCTATAATCTTTAAACCTAATTTTTGAGCATCTTCATTCAAAGTTGAACCGCGTTCAACACTATTATATAGACTAGAATTAGAATTATAGTATGGTGCAAGATCGGTAGAAATATCAAACTCGACTTTAGGTGCAGTTGTTGCTCCGTAGGAGTAAATCGTCGTTGACCCAGTTGGGATTAGAACAGCTGGTTGACTCGTCGTCTCTGCATCCAACATATAACTAAGGTTGCCCGAATGCCCCATCTTTTTGAGTTGGTTCCAGACTGCCTCGATGGCTTCTGCTAGATTGGTACGAGCTGTTTCAAAGGTTGCATTTGAAGCATCTATTGACTTGAGAGAAGTTCTGGCCTCTGTTAGAAGTTGGTTGGAGCGACGCAAGGCTTCTTCGATGGCAGCTTTTTGATTGGAGTCTGTTAGACCGCTCAGGTATTTTTCAGCTTCCTTCGTTACTACCTCTGCCTCTGTGATCGTGGTTCCCAATTGATCCTTGTCAGGATTTGTAACCTCTTCCTTTTCCTCCAATTTCGTCAGAGGAGCCTCTACTAACGGTTTTTTATCGGATTCTTTATGAACAGTCTCTGCCACTTCTTTTGGTAGCATTTCTGGCTGGGCTTTTGAATCCTTTTCTGTAGAAACAGCTTTTTCTGAATTTGAAATGCTTGTTTCAACTGACGGTTGAGTTACAACTGGTTTTTCTGCCGATGGATCTGACTCAGGTTTAGGAACGACTTGATTCGTATCAGTGTCTACAGTAGTTGCTTCTACCTTGGGTTGAGCTACTTCAGCATCTGGGTCCTTTTGCTTTTCCGCATGGACACCAATCACTTCACTGGCGCGTACAACTGGCGCATTGGCTACAGCACCAATAAAGAATTGCCCAATCAAAACAGATGCCACACCGACACTGAATTTCCTAATGGCAAACTTTTGACGTTTTTCGAATTTCACTTCTATTCTCCCTTATTATTTTTTGAGTTCTTTTATCACACAATAATAAACATATACTAAATCATAAGCAATTGTGTATATTATAGCCTGTTTTACTATTTTAATACTTTCTGAATATAAATCAACAGATATCCACTGTTTTCTTTCACAGCAAAAGTAGAAATAGCCGCTAATAATAAATTTATCACAAAATAAAATACACAAAAATAATAACTATTTATTTTATTAAGTATTTTTTCTCGTTATACGCATATTTACCCCCCCCCCCATGAAATATTGGGAGTTCTTTGTGAAATATAACATTTTTATTACAAATTTCAATTTCTAGACTCAGAGATAGATAAAGTTCACTTCACAATTGTTGTAGAGTGAAAGTTCTTTCTATTTCCCATTTACTAAGTAGCAACTTCATTTCACGCTTGATATCAAATCTTAAAAACTCGTCTAACGGGTGGTTTATGTGGAGGTTGGGCAAAAAGTCTTTAATACTCTTCGAAAATCTCTTCAAACCACGTCAGCTCTATCTGCAACCTCAAAACAGTGTTTTGAGCAACCTACGGCTAGCTTCCTAGTTTGCTCTTTAATTTTCATTGAGTATAAAATAAGAAAAGAGCATAGTATCAAGCCTTGAAAAAGCTTGATACTATGCGTCTTATTGTTTAAAAATCTATAAAATTTCTCCTCAAAATAAATTTTCCTAACCTTATTTTTCCTTTTTTCTACAATCAAGGTTTCCAAACCAACCTTCATCATATCCGTGAGGGTATTTTAACGTTCTCCTGCAGTTCAATCTTTACCTGAATTGACTAGACTATCAAAAAGGATCATGATTGCATAAGCATCAACGTGGTGTTGAGCTACCGCATCCATTTCCACAGCTTTAATTCTCCTTTTCCAAGCTCAGTATTCTATTCAAAGAAAGGACATCAAATAACAAAATATTCCCAACTTGAGTAATCATATTTAGTTTTTTAGAAATATAGTCAGCTTGTCCAGTAAAACAAGGCTAGCTATTTGTGGAAAATCGTACTGTGGTCAATCATTACAAATTAGAAATTTAACACAGATACCCTGTAGCTAAGAGTGTTTATTTTTTTATACAGTTCACTCACCTTTTCTTGATTTTGATATTTCATAAAATCACAAACTAAAATATCTCGATTTTCTCCAATTCTAACTGGTAAGCGAATCTAAAAAATTATGCAATTTTTCATTCATTTCAGAATAATCGTTACCACGCAATTCTTCAGGTGATTGAACAAAAGGTAATCTTTTATTCTGTTCTTTCAATTGTTCTTCACCATCAGCATCAATTAATAAATCAATCGCTTTTTCATCAAACTCTAAATGTACTTGGAAAGCATAATGTTTAGGACTAAATCGAACAATCTGTCGTGGACAACCTTGACTGGTAGCAAGGATTACTGCTTCGTCTGTCAATCCCGGCATATCACCATGCCAGTGACCAACTAAAAGCTCTCTACCAAAATGTTTGAGGTGTTTATCTGCTAGTCCTTGACTAGTCATCCTAATAGGGAATACACCTATTTCTCTTTCAGGACTATGCTCATATTGTCCCCCATAAGCTACAGACAGTAGTTGCGCCCCCAAACATACACCTACAATATACTTATCTTCTTCTATTGCTTGGCTAATGAGTCTAATTTCTTCTTTTGGATGATAATAAGGGAAATGTTCTTTATCTTCATCAGGAGATTGAGGACCTCCCATAATGATAAGAAAATCAATGCCAGAAATTGTTTTAGGTAAAGCTTCTCCCTTATAAACTTTAGTTATTCCAATATCATGACCTCTTGATTGTACCCAAGTTAGATAAGCACCTGGGACTTCAAAACTCTCATGTAGTATAAAATGCACTTTCATTATTTTTTCCTAACACCTTTTTTAACTTAATGGACGGTTATTTGATTTATGAATTGTCAACACAAATTACCATTAAACTTGCTCGATATCTTGCTTCAAATAGTCATCGAACAAGTCTATTAACTTTAATCTCTTTCAGGTAAAGTTTTTAATGATTATCCAAAAAACTTATAATTCTTACCCATAAAATAGAAAAAGAAGCTCAAATTTAAGAGCTTCTTTGGAGACAAGTTAAAGCAATTTATATCATTTTAACTTTTTACAGTTATTAAAATGCTGTTACATCAAGGATTCTTAGCCTAAGTTACTCTTATCTATTATTCCCACTCAACGGTTGCAGGTGGTTTACTTGTAATATCGTAGACGATGCGGTTAACGTGGTCCACTTCGTTTACGATACGTACAGAAATCTTTTGAAGAACTTCCCAAGGAATTTTGGCAAAGTCAGCAGTCATACCATCGATAGACGTGATTGCACGGATTGCAATTGTGTAGTCGTACGTACGACCGTCACCCATAACCCCAACTGAACGAACACCTGTATTAACTGTGAAGTATTGCCAGATATCGCGATCAAGACCTGCTTTGGCAATTTCCTCACGAAGAATAGCGTCTGACTCACGAACTGTTTCTAGCTTTTCTTCAGTGATTTCACCCATAACACGGATAGCAAGTCCTGGTCCTGGGAATGGTTGGCGCCATACGATATGGTCTGGCATACCAAGCTCTGTACCAAGTGCACGAACTTCGTCCTTATAAAGAGTGTTGAGTGGTTCGATCAATTCAAACTGCATGTCTTCTGGAAGACCACCCACATTGTGGTGTGACTTGATAGTTTGAGCTGTATCCGTACCAGACTCGATAACGTCTGTATAAAGCGTACCTTGAGCAAGGAATTTCACATCTTTAAGCTTGCTTGCTTCGTCATCAAAAACATAGACAAACTCGTTACCGATGATTTTACGTTTTTGTTCAGGGTCAGAAACGCCAGCAAGTTTATCAAGGAAACGTTTAGCAGCGTCTGCTTTGACGATATTCAAACCAAACTTACCACCAAGCATGTCCATAACTTGGTCTGCTTCCCCTTTACGAAGAAGACCGTGGTCTACGAAGATACAGATCAATTGATCGCCAATAGCTTTTTGGAGAAGAACCCCAACGACAGATGAGTCAACCCCACCTGATAGACCAAGAAGGACACGTTTATCACCGACGGTTTCACGAATTTTTTGGATCTGCATATCAATGAAGTTATCCATTGACCAGTCGCCTTTAGCCTTACAAATGTTAAGGGCAAAGTTACGAAGGATATCATTTCCGTATACAGAATGGCGAACTTCTGGGTGGAATTGGATACCGTAAATGTGTTTATCTGGGTTTTCAATGGCTGCATATGGGCAGTCAGCTGAAGTTCCAGTACGAACAAAATCAGCAGGAATCTCAGTAACCGCATCACCATGGCTCATCAAAACAGTCTGCTCGTCTGGTGTTGATTCAAAAAGAGCTGATGGTGTGTGAGTAAGAGTTGATTGACCGTATTCACGATTTCCAGCGTCACCTGCAGGAACAACTTTTCCTCCAAGTTTATGGGTCAATAACTGCATACCATAACAAATTCCCAAAATAGGAATTCCGAGTTCGAAGATTTCTGGGTCAATATCAAATGAACCATCTTCATATACAGAATTTGGACCACCTGAAAGGATAATTCCTACAGGATTGATTTCACGAACTTCAGCAGCTGAAATTTTATGGCTTTTTAGTTCTGAAAAAACACCAATCTCACGGATACGGCGTGAAATCAGCTGGTTGTATTGGCTACCATAGTCCAATACGATGATTTTTTCTACATCTTGCAAATCAGTTGAAATGTTGCTCATCTTTTTCCTTTCTCAAAAGAAATATCTTTTTTCAATATTCTATCACAAATAAGGGCAAATTACCAACTAATACTCAATGAAAATCAAAGAGCAAACTAGGAAGCTAGCCGCAGGCTGTACTTGAGTACGGTAAGGCGACGCTGACGTGGTTTGAAGAGATTTTCGAAGAGTATAAACAAGGCGAAGTTTGACTTTTTCTAGTTTATTGGGGTACAATAGAGAAAAGATAGAAATGAAGTGAAAAATATGCTACCTGCTTATATGAAAATCCATGATCAGATTAAAAAGGATATTGACGAACATCGTTGGGCCATTGGTGAGAGACTTCCCAGTGAACGAGATTTAGCAGAGCAGTTTGCAGTCAGTCGCATGACCCTTCGCCAAGCTGTATCTCTATTAGTCGAAGAAGGCGTTTTAGAGCGTCGTGTAGGAAGCGGCACCTTTGTTTCCAGTACTCGAGTACAAGAAAAGATGCGAGGGACAACCAGTTTTACTGAAATTGTTAAGTCCCAAGGTAAAGTACCCTCTAGCCAGCTCATTTCCTACAGAAAAACCATTCCCAATGAGCAGGAAGTTGCCAAGTTAGGCATTTCTCCAACGGAAAATATTATCCGAATGGAACGGGTCCGCTATGCCGACCAAGTCCCTCTGGTTTATGAAGTTGCTTCTATTCCTGAGAAATTCATTAAGGACTTTAAAAAAGAAGAAATCACTAGTCATTTCTTCCAGACTCTACAAAAACACGGCTACCGTATCGGTAAATCACATCAGACCATCTATGCTCGCCTTGCTAAAGAAAAAATTGCCCACTATTTGGAAGTTGAAAAAGGACATGCTATTCTTGGTTTAACTCAGGTTTCTTACCTAGAAGATGGTACTGCTTTTGAATACGTAAAAAGTCAATATGTAGGCGAACGTTTTGAATTTTATCTTGAAAACAATTAATACTCTTCGAAAATCAAATTCAAATCGCGTCAACGTCGCCTTGGATTATATATGTGACTGACTTTGTCAGTCTTATCTACAACCTCAAAGCAGTGCTTTGAGCAGCCTGCGGCTAGTTTCCTATTTTGCTCTTTGATTTTCATTGAGTATAAAATACTATGCAAAAACTCTCTGTCACGGACAAAGAGTCTTTTTTATTTTTCTAAGAGTAAATCTTTCAAAGAAATCAGTGTTACTGCAATTAAAATCATTGCCATGCCAAGAAAATCAATAGGATAAAATTGTTCATTCATTATTAGGAAGGCAAAGAAAACCGCCGATATTGGCTCAATTGAAGCCAACAAGCTTGACTTGACCGGCCCAATCAGACTGGCTCCTTTTAGAAAGGCTGTATAGGCAAAGACAGTCCCGATAAGGATAATACCTGCAAAAGCAAGGAGAAAATCAAGACTAGTCGGTATATTGGCCTCTAGAACCCCTGTAAAAGGAAGGGCGACCAAACCAGCTATGACCATTCCCACACCAATGACCAAACTGCTCCCCCACTTCTTAATCAAGGCTATGGGCAAAATGATATAAAGGGCGTAAGTCAGAGCAGAAAAGAGCCCCCAGAACAGACCTGCAGGTGTCATGGATAACTGGTCCAACTGCCCATGAGTGGCGATCAGGAATGTTCCTCCAATGGCTAATATGATAGAAATAATCTCTGCCAGGGTCGGTGCCACCTTATCCTTGATACAACTATAAATCAAAATCCCGACAGGGCAAACATACTGAAGGACCGTTGCTGTCCCTGCATTGGTTTCCTGAATTGCAGACAGATAGGCGAATTGATTGAGGAATAGACCAATTAGAGCAAAAATAAGAAGAGACAACAAACTCTTTCTATCCTTTAAAAAGGCCAGCATTTTATCCTTTGCAGTAGCATAAGCCAAGAGCATGAGAATTCCACCAGCGATTAAAAGGCGCAAGTTGGTCAAGACCAGAGCTGAAATGCCATGTGCCATCAGGTATTGGCCACTCGTTCCTGACAAGCCCCAAGCTATCCCTGCCACAACTGTTAATAAAGTCCCTTTTAAACTGTTTGACATGTCTCTCCTTACTCTTCTTTGCGAATCAAGTCCATCACTTGATTGCGGTCTAAAATCCATTGAGCCCTCTCATCCTTTTCATAGGTACGATTCGATAGGAAAATAGCCGCTTCTTGCTTCTGGCGATTCCACATGATAAAGGTACCTGTATAGCCCGTATGGTCTAGCCAATCTCCTTCCAAATTCCATGCTAAAGAACGTTCCTTGTCATCCAAAGGAGAAAAATTTTGACTCAAATCTCTTGCAAAATCATCTGCTAAATAGTGTTCTAAAAAGATTTGTAAATCCTTTACAGTCGAAAATAAACCGGCACTACCAGCATGTCTGCCCAGGAGACGAGCTTTGGGATCATGCACTATGCCTGCCTCTACACCTCTAACTGTTGGAACTGCAAGCTCAACAGGCCCAAACTGGGTTTCTGTCATTCCCCAAGGTTTCCAGACTTGCTCCTGTAAAATCACATCCAAGTCTTGATCGAAAATTCTTTCTAAAATAAAGCCCAACAGCAAAAAATGAACATCCGAATAAAGAAAGGCTGGCTGATTTCGTCTATTGAGATGAAACATCGCTTCCTTTAATTCAGAAGCTGTTAAAAGATCACGATTGAGAATAAACGGATCAAGATCCGTAGCATGGGTTAAGAGCTGGCGAATAGTAATATCTGGATAATCACTCTCAGGTAAAAAATCGGTTACTGGTCTGTCAATATCTAATTGACCTTTTTCCCACAAGAAGGTAAAAACGGTACCAACCCCAACAACCTTGCTGACACTAGCTAGGTCATAAACGAGTCCTGCCTCAGTCTGCAAGCCATGCTCTGGGTCACTCTGGCCTAAATAGAACTCCGTCCATTGATTGTCCTTAAAATACGCAAAAGAGGCTCCGGGATAAATCCCTGCCTCGATTTGTTCTTCTATTTTTTTAATAATCTTGGTCCACTTCATACTTCTTCAAACCACAATTCAACATTATTTCTATCTTTACCAAGGAAGAATTTTTCAGACTTAGGAATAAAATATTCGGTAGACTCAAACTTCTGGCGAAGACTTGCTATATCTAGTTCATTGACCAATAACTTGAGCATAGATAAGTCCCAAGTAATCGCATTGTCCACAGTCAAATCCTGCCCCTGAGCTGGGATAAAATCAAGGGATTCCCCAATTTCAGATGCTTCCAAGAAACTTTCGATATCAATTGGAAGATGTATTTCCATAGAAATCTCAAATTTACTTAAAGAAATTGATTCCAAATCTGTTTGAAATCCAGGCTTTTCTCCTACTTCTACTAGACTTGCTCTGTCATCTTCCGCATGAATCAAAATCAAATCATCTTCTGGCGAGTAAATTTCAAAAGCGTAGCCGTTTTGACCTTTATATAATCGATGAATCGAATCTGTTTTAGATAAGAGTCCTTCAATTTCCAAGGAATTTTCTACCTTGACAATCAATCTAGCTAGTTTTTTTCTTCCTTCTACCTTACGAGTACGCATACTTGGAGCTTCTTCTAAAACTAGCCTTTCAAGACCTGTTTGATCCCCTAGTGACAGAAAAGCTGACTCTTCTAACAAGGCCTTCATACCAAGGGTTTCAATATAAAATGTTTCATTTAATTTTCTATTATTAACTTTTAAAGTAGGAATAATCCGTACAATCTGATTTACATTCATAAATTCCTCCGTCACTTTTTATTTTATAGGATTTTAGAATTTTTTACAAGATATTATGCTCAAATTTACCAATTTTCACCCCATTAAAAATTTTTCTTCAAAATGCTGGCCCAAAACTCCATTTTTAGGAAAAATACAAAAGTCAAAAAGCAGACCAGGAGACTTGTTTTCTACAATTCAAAATACTGATTTTATATTTATACTCAATAAAAATCAAAGAGCAAACTAGAAAGCTAGCAGCAGGCTGCTCAAAGCACTGCTTTGAGGTGGTAGATAAGACTGACGAAGTCAGCTCAAAACACTGTTTTGAGGTTGTGGATAGAACACCATATCTACTACAAGCCGACGCTGACGTGGTTTGAAGAGATTTTTGAAGAGTATTAGGATAAAACTGGAACGCTAATTAATGGATTGATAAGAAATAATTGACTATCTTTGTTGATTTTTGATTACGGAGGAGTATTAGAAATAAAAAGAACCAGCTCTTAGAACTGATTCCTTTTACAAGTGAAAAATTAGTTATTTTCAACTTTTTCATCGTATTTTGGTCTGATTGTTGTACCTGAGTTAATAATTGTACGTTTTTGAACAAGAGGAAGATCTGTACGATTATAAACTGTACGCCATGGTTCCCAAACAAGACCTGTTTTTTCTTGAATCTTCACACGTATATTACGCACATTTCCTCTAAATTGAAGTTCAGTTTGGAAACCAGCTGTTCTGCTTTTACCATTATCTTCCCATTGACGTGAGCGAATGCTTTCGATACCATCCTTGTCATAAGTCACTTCATCCCAGTAAACATAGTAACGAGCGATATAAGCTCCCTTATGTTGTAAATTGAGGAAACCATTTTTGTATGAAGTGACTTTAGTTTCAATGTAGTCTGTATTGCTTTGAATTGTAGCTACTTGATTATCTTTCAAGAATGCAGTCTTGTAAGAAATTGGAACAGCAGGGTTTTGTGTACTGAAAGTAGCTCCTTCTTGAATCAATTTCTTCAAATCTTCTACTGTGCCTGTCACAACACGTGCAGCGCCATCAGCATTTCCACCTACGATTGAAACTGTTACAGTTGTATCCTTCAAGACACGCGCCCATTCAGATTCGGATTTAATAGGCACTCCTTTGATGACAGCATTGATGGCTGCTTTCAACTCTGTACTCTTGCTTGTTGTTTCAAATTTGACATACATTTGACGTCCGTATGAAACGCTTGACACGTATACAGGAGGTGTTGTTTCATCAATTCCACGTGCTTTCAATTGATCAACCGTTACTCCTGGGGCAAATACATCTGATGGATTTTTTGGAGCATCAAAGTTAGCAGTATAGTAAATTTGTTTAAAATCAACAACTTCAACTTGTTTTTCACCCTTGTTCACAGCCTCAAAGTCAATTTTCAAATTAACACCGACTTTTTCAAAATCACTTCCGAATTTTGCTTTCAATTGATTCATGCTGTAAGCAGAAGTTGATTCGTACTGCATACGTGCTGGAGCAGGATTTTTCGCAGCATATTTTTCATGCCAACGATTTAACAAGGTATTCACACCTTCCTGCATACCACTTGCAGTTGGAGTAGCATCTACATAGCTATCTCCGCCTACCATTCCTGGTAAATCAACACTGATTCTACCTTTGCTACGATCTAAACTAATTTGTTGTGGTTTATTTTCTAGGAGGTCTTGATTTGCTTTAAACAAAGCACCTAGGAAGATATCTCCGTTACCATTCATGGCAACATCCGCAGAACCATTAGAAAGGGTTTTCTTCACTTTTTCCACAACTACAAATTCATTTCCTTGTTGTTTTGTGCTTGTATTAGTGTAATTTTCTAACGCTTCGCCTTTTCTAGTTAAAATATTTAATTTATCATAATTCAAACCAAATAAATAGTTATTTAGTTCTGCAGTAAAGTCTGTTTTTGCTTTGTTTTCAGACTTAGTGTTAGTCGCTGCTTTTTCTTGTGCAGAACGATACACTTCCACCTCTGCTAAGCTAAGTGGTGTTTTTGAATTATTTAGCTCCACTTTAACATATCGTGCATTCACTCCAGTGAATTGAACATCAACTGTTGGTTGATTGTTTAAGCTATCGATGTGTTGACGAGTTACTTCATTTCCATCTTTGTCCAATAAAATAACATCAAAATTAGATAAACGATTTGCTACATCCCCATCTCCACGATTGTAAATACGAACAGTTCCTACTGATTCTTCTTTCTCTAAATCAACTTTCCACCAAGAATGATCTTGAAAATCTGTATGGGTAACAGAACGGTGGCTCCATACGTTATCACGATTGCCGTCAACTGCTCTAGAAGCATCTCCTCCATAAGCAATTGAACTCTGACTCGCAGGTTTATGAGCAGCAATATTTTCACCAGCAACTGCAGCTACACTCGGCTCTGTCGCTTTTACTACATTTGTTTGAAATACAAGGCCAGAAGCTAGCAAAAATGTTGCAATAGCAACACCACATACTCCAACACTACGTTTACGAATAGAATAACGAAATCCTTTATCTTGTTTATTTTGAGACATACAAAACTCCTTTTATATTTGAATAAACTATTTATAGAACGCGCTTTCTTTAAACAACAAAAGTATAACATAAAAATATTATATATGCAATCATTTTCTTAAAAAATTATTATTTTTTATTAGTTAAACTTGTATAGTTGCTCATATGTTAATAATTTCACATTCAAATACCGAGCGGTCTATACCACTGAAAACAAGAAAACGACCAGGACTAAGTCCCTATCAGTTGGGAATTAGCACTGTTCGTTTTTGTATATATAATCAAATTCAAGTCTTAAATCTATAACTTAACAAATTTCTCAATGAAAAGCTTTTCATTGTTTTTATCATTTTTTTGATTCAAATTCTGTATAAGCTTCCTGAAGATAAGCATCAAAAACTTCTTCATCTGAAATCGTATCAGAAATGAAGCTTCCGTTGCTGGTTCGTTCTGACAAGTTCAAGTCTTGTAGTCGACTTTCATAGATTGTACCTTTGTTAGATTGAATAAGCAGAGTTTGGTCGTTCTCTTCCACATCTGTACTAAAGAGGTCACCAACGAAGCCTTGTTCTGCAACCGCTCCTGCCAAGAAGACACGATGCGGTTTGTTTTTCAACTCACGCAAGACTTGTAGTCCTCGTTTGGCACGGCTGGTTGCCGGAATTTCGTCAATAGAAACACGTTTCAAACTTCCACGCTGAGTCAAGAGATAGAAGGATGAAGTGTTACAGATAAAGGCAGATTGGAGGATGTCATCTTCTTTCAGATTCATAGCCTTGACACCCGCAGCCTTGGCACCGACAACCGGAACCTCTTCGATATTGAAACGAAGGGCATAAGCATTTTGACTAACCAAGAGAACATCATCCAGTTTAATTGGAGCCACTGCTACAATCTGGTCTGTCTCGTCTTTGAGCTTAGCATACTTGACAGACTTAGACTTGTAGGTTCGCCATGGAGTAAACTCTTTACGTTCTACCCGCTTGATTTGACCAAGACGAGTCACTGCAAAATAGGTTATCGCATCCTCAAACTGATCTACCACTTCTGCATAAAGGATTTCTTCGTTCGTTTCGAAGTTTGTAATAGTTTGGCTCAGATGCTCTCCGATATCCTTCCAACGAATATCTGCCAATTCATGGATTGGTCGATAAATGACATTTCCAAGGGTAGTGAACATCAAGAGATGTTGCGTTGTCTTGGCAGATTGAACAAAGATCAAACGATCATCATCACGTTTGCCAACTTCTTCCAGAGTGGAAGCCGCAAAGGAACGTGGACTGGTACGCTTGATGTAACCTGCCTTGGTCACGCTAACGTAGGTATCTTCCTCAGCGATAAGACTAGCTGTATCAATCTCAATTGCTTTCGCAGTGTCTTCTAAAGAACTCAAACGCGGAGTTGCAAATTTCTTCTTGACCTCACGAAGTTCTTTCTTCATAAGATTGTACATGGTCCGTTCATCACCGATAATCGCCGCAAGCATGGCAATCTTCTCACGAAGTTCTGCTTCTTCTTCTTGCAAGACAACCACGTCTGTATTGGTCAAACGGTAAAGTTGCAAGGTAACAATGGCCTCAGCCTGCTCTTCTGTAAAATCATAGCTGATCTTAAGATTTTCCTTAGCATCAGCCTTATTCTCAGAAGCGCGGATAAGGGCAATGACTTCGTCCAAAATCGAAATTACACGAATCAAACCTTCGACGATATGGAGACGTTTCTCAGCCTTTTCCTTGTCAAAGCGGGAACGCGCCAAAATTACTTCACGACGGTGGGCGATATAGCTAGACAAGATTGGGACAATCCCAACCTGACGAGGCGTGAAATTGTCAATCGCCACCATGTTAAAGTTATAGTTGATTTGTAGGTCAGTGTATTTAAAGAGATAATTAAGAACGAGCTCTGTATTAGCATCTTTCTTGAGCTCGATAGCGATACGAAGACCGTCACGGTCAGACTCATCACGAACCTCAGCAATACCTGCCACCTTATTATTGACACGGACATCATCGATTTTCTTGACTAGATTGGCTTTATTGATTTCATAAGGAATCTCAGTGATAACGATTTGTTCCTTACCACCTTTTAGCTTTTCAATCTCCGTCTTGGAACGAACAACTACGCGCCCTTTCCCAGTTTCATAGGCCTTCTTGATTTCATCACGACCTTGGATGATAGCCCCTGTAGGGAAGTCAGGCCCGGGCAAGAATTCCATTAGTTTGTCTACTTTGGCAGTTGGGTGGTCAATCATGTAAACCGCCGCATCAATAACCTCAGCCAAATTATGTGGTGGAATATCTGTGGCATAACCAGCCGAAATACCAGTAGAACCATTGACCAAAAGGTTTGGAAAGGCTGCTGGCAAGACAGTTGGTTCTTTCTCCGTATCATCAAAGCTCCATGCAAAAGGCACTGTCTTTTTCTCGATATCTTGAAGAAGGTAGCCTGCAATTTCAGACAAACGAGCCTCGGTATAACGCATGGCCGCAGGCGGATCCCCGTCCATAGAACCGTTATTACCGTGCATTTCAACTAGAATCTCACGATTTTTCCAATCCTGAGACATACGTACCATGGCATCATAGATGGAAGAATCCCCATGTGGGTGGAAATTCCCCATGATGTTCCCGACAGACTTGGCCGACTTACGATAGCTCTTGTCAAAGGTATTGCCATCCTTATTCATCGAATAAAGAATACGACGCTGAACCGGCTTCAATCCATCACGAATATCTGGCAAAGCACGTTCTTGAATAATGTACTTGGAGTAGCGACCAAAGCGCTCTCCCATAATGTCCTCAAGAGACATGTTTTGAATGTTAGACATAAGATACAAAGGGACGATTCGGCTTTCCGAAAATTTCTGTAGAAAAATAGGAAATCAAGGCAGGGTTCGATGAACCCAAAACGATTTATCTTTTTTCCTAAGACTTAGTCCCGTGTTCAGTTACGATAAGTAACCAAACTATCCTTTCTGTAGTTTAATATGTTCTTCAGTGAGTAATAAGGAATTTTCACACAGCATTTAGGGCGTGTTCAACCCCTTTCGAAGAATGGAGAGTGTGTAGGATGTAGAAAGGATTAGTCCCGTATTTAGTTACACTCAGTAACCAAACTATCCTTTCTGTAGCTTAATATGTTTAAAATGTGTTGCTTTAGTTAATAAGAAATTTCACACAGCATTTAGGGCATGTTCAACTCCTTTCGAAGAATGTAGAGTAAATATTATGGAAAAAGAAAAATATAGGGTGAGTGAATTTCATCCAATTCCTGTATCGTCACTTCCACTTGAAATGTCTATTTTACAAATCCTCGTTTATACTTGATATGGCTGGCGATATTGCTATCTACATCTTTCTTATCCCAAAGTTGGAGTTCCCATGGGTAGTAAAAATTACTTTTATTTTTAAAATAGATATGAATACCGACATAGCCATCTTTATCACGTAAATACCAGTTTTTTAGTCCGTACAGCTCTTGCCAATCATCTAATTTCTCCATGACTTGAGCTATCTCTTTGGAACTTAAAATCATACGAGCACCAAAAATATCATTAAGAATGGAATTCACAGGATAGCCCTCTTGACGCTCGGAAAAACGTGTAATTTTATCTAAAATAGACTCAGAAGTTTTAACACGATAAACATAGGCAATATCTTGGACATCCGCTTTCATCAGATAATCATTAATTGACTCATGTAAATTCAGACGGTAGGCCAAAATCGCTTTAGTCGGAACTTTTGAAAAGGTATGCTTGAGATTGATTTTTTCCACCTTACCCGTTTCAAAATAATCTTTAGAATATTCTCGATGAATACGATTAATCTCTGTAATGAGGCGTTCCACTTTTTCAATCATGAATCTTCTCCTCTCGCTTTTTCATTTTTCTAGTTATTCCCAAACTTCTTCAATCTCTGTTCAGCATACTCAATCATCTTCTCAGCCACTTCCTTATCGTAGGCAAAGCCCAGCTTTTGAGCAAGAGATTGAGCTTCTTTGTGGAAAAGTTGCATCGTAGCAAACAAAGACTGATTGATTTTATCTATACTTGAAAAATCAATCAAATCTGAAAATTCCTTTTCTTTCTCAGTGGGTAAATAGTTAAAAAGATACTTATAGTTCTTGCCGACGTCTACTGTTCCCTTATTATTTGCTACCTGCCAAGCTAAGACTTTTAACAACTCTTGCTGACAAATACCATAGAGATGGTCCGTCGCATAGATGACTTGATGGCGACAAATTCCTTTGACCACGTAGGCTGACACCCACCAAAATTCATTACAGGCTTTTTCAAAATCCGTTTCAGTAGCTGGATGTATACAGAAACGCTTTGGACTGGGAGAATATGACTCAAACAAGCCCTTCTCATCTTCTAAAACAGTGAATCCTGCCTCGCTATCCACCCACTCTTGAATGTGTTCTTTAGGGCAAAGAGTCAAATCAATGCGGTTACCATCTTCAAAGAGCATGAGATAGAGACGACGATTACCAAGACTAACTTCTTGCTCGATAATACGTTTGCCAAACCGTTCCAGCCAAGAAAGGTCGCTTGTCAGATTATCAAAATCATCCACGACATAGACCACATCGTAGCCTTGAAATTCATCTTTTAGGGCCTTTGGGTTTGTCCGTGAACCAGACATGGCGACAGCTTTGACTTGTAAGGTTTCGGCAGTCTTTAAAATTACATCTAGCATTTCTGCTTCAGTTCTCATGTCAGCACCTTCTCATTTTATAGATTACTAGATATCTGCTACTTCTTTTTACTGGATAGCTTTTATACTATAACTCTCCTGTCTGGTATAGACTATATCCTTCGTAGTAGTATGAGGCATCCACTCCCTTAAAGAAACTGGTCTGAGTGAGGTCATCCGTCAGGTTATTGAGGAGGAGATACTTGAGTTCTCCAGTTGACACAGCACTGCGCTTCATGGCATTAAGGTACTCATCCTTATCTATGGCATTCCAGTCTACCACTTTGCCAAGTTTCTCACGAAGCATACAATCTAACCAAATCCGCATGGCACGTCCATTCCCCTCACGGAAAGGATGGGCAATATTCATATCCGCATACTTATCAACCACTTGATCAAAATTATCATGAGGAAGTTTGTCAATATACTGCAAGGATTGCTCTAAAAAAATACGAGGCGCAAATTGAAAGTTATCCTTTGCAATATTGACATCACGGATTTTTCCAGCGAAATCATAGACACCTGAAAAGAGATAGTGGTGAATCGCTGATAGTCCTGCAAATGTCCCAACTTCCATCTTGAACAAATCTCCTGTCTGAAAAAGCAGGGCGGCTTGTTTTTTTGTCAGTTTTTCTTCTGCGTCTGCCAGCTGGACTGAGTTTGTAATGCCTAGTTTATTTTCCAATACCATATTTTCCCCTTATTAACGCCATTTTGTATAGAAAATAGGGCGTCCCTTGGCAATATGTTCTTTCAGTTCATCTGGCAACTCAAACTCTACAATGTCTGTAGTAAGCCTTGGTAAGTAAGCAAAATCTCCGTTGAATCCGCTAAAATAGAAACCATTTTCCTTAGCCTCTTTGTACAATGAAAATATCACTTCAGGAATAACATACTCATAATCAGGCTCTCTGTTAGAAATCATATTGGTTACATCCAAAATAGATGTTTTCGCATCCAACACATCAAGTACTTGCCCATACTCTGCATGACTTATTTTGAACAATCTAATCTTCGCAGCTCCTTTAGGTTTCGTATTCACCATTCACTGGATTCTCCTTCTTACTTTTTTCAATGTAAACTTTTTGTAAGTTGTAAATAAACAGCTGTTATCAAAACTCAACTTGTCCTTTTTAGGGAAAAGCTGCCTAAAAAGGACAGCTAATCCCTAAAAAGGACAGATATCCTGAACTATCTTGCCACTACTTCCTTAGTCGCAGCAATTTTTTTATCAGCCCAGATGACTAAATCCTTTATAACCAATTTCTCCACTGATCGAATAAAGTCAGACATAAATGTATAGTCGATTTGTCCATTTTGGATTGGAAGTTGAATCTCTGTTTCTTTTAATCCAATTTTGGTAGCCTTGGCATTATAATTAAATCTCTTCTCAATAACTTTTTTTATTGCAGTCATTAAGTAGAATGCCGTATATTCGTCCAATTTCTCTGATTGTAGAACACTTGTTGCACCATGTCCATCTTTTAGATAAAATGGTGACTCTAAATAGACAATATTTTGATTATTAGAATGAATTAAAATTGTTGGTCTTCCATCTGGATTATTTAGAACCTCTCTTCTCAAATTGTGATAAGAAATAATACCATTATTAATTATTGCCTGTCCATAGAAAGGATATTTATTTTCGCTTTCATCGGATAATTCATCTAATTTTAACGGATTTAACTCTTTAATTCCAGAACACCATTTCAATACATCTTGCAATTTGAAATAAGCATAGTCCTCCGACTCCTCTACTCTACTCTTAGTATCGGAAAGTTTTGCAAACTTGTCAAGTACTTTTTCATCATTTTTTGTAAGATGATAATCTCTGAGATTTGTTACAGTTAGATAAGCCTCGAGCGTCTCGATGCGTTCAGCCTCGAGCGCTTTGATGTAGTTTTCCATATATTTGAATGCTATCTTATTGTTGTGGTAGGGTATGGTGACTAAAATCTCTTTTGCTTTATCTCTATTAAATTTGTTTCCGTAGTCAAATTTCCCTTTTGTAGCCGTTCTAAAGCATATTACAAAATACAGCAAACTGTACTTATTCCACTCTT
Source organism: uncultured Streptococcus sp. (assembly GCA_963517545.1). Lineage (GTDB taxonomy): Bacteria > Bacillota > Bacilli > Lactobacillales > Streptococcaceae > Streptococcus. The sequence continues at coordinate 24,538 of CAUQGR010000018.1, forward strand.
CATATGGAAACATTCCCTGCACATGCGAATAGCCTATAAAATCATTTGGTTGATAAAAAATACTATCCGATGTAGTTGTATCAGAAAAAGTGATCATATTTCCTCGTTCTGTAGGTTCTAAATCAACAAAACCCCCAATTCCATTATTTTGACTGGAATTAACTACAACTGGTACTGAACCATAATTAGCAAACAGTTTCTGATTTGTTAGACCATAATTTTTAGTCGGACGAATATGAAACAATTTTCCCACTTTGACTTCTCTCCACTCGCCCCCACTTGCTTCAAATTCCTCTTCCAATTTTTGAAGGCGAGGGCTTAGGCTTTTTTTGAACTATCTTCCCCCTTGTTTTTCAGGAGTTGTTCCACTTCCCAAGCTAAGTAGTCAGCAACAGTCTTTTTAAAATCGTCCAAGGTTGGTTTTGTATCAATGATCTGGTGCTGTTCGAAATTCCAATCATTACCCTTGTCAGTGATAAAGTCCTCAATAAAGATAGCATCTAAATCCCAAAGTTCTTTACTCACTTCCGCTCTCTTTCCAGCCTTATAAATTTTAATCACATCTTGGTAACGCTGGATAGGATTATCAACCTCTGAAATACCTCGCTTAGCACGTTTAAAACCGTCATTTCTAAAGTCAATAAATTTAACCGTCTGGTCGTAATCGTGTGCCTCATGAGCCTTAAAAATGTAGATAGAAGTCTGGACCCCTGCCATGGGAACAAAAAGATCCACAGGCATTTTGATAGAAGCAAGTAGGGTATGCTTTTTCAAAATAGCTTTAGCTGTCTTTGTTGCCTTACCAGAACCAGCACTATCTTGAATGATAATGGCACCTAGGCCACCACGCTCCATCTTATCCAAACCATAAGCTATAAAAGGAAGACCATTTTCTTCATAAGAGAAAGGTGGATTCAGCAAAACACGATTAGCTTTAAAATCCGTAAATAGACTCTCAGGACGATTAAAGGCAGAACCTTTTTCAATTCGACTAGATCCATCTCCACGAAGAATCATATTGGTTGTCGCCAAGGTATACATCTCTGCATTTAATTCTATTCCTAGTAGATTATCTTTCTTGAGCTTTGCAATCTCATCGTTGGCTCGAGAAGTTCCCTTCCCAAAACTGGTATTTGCATGATCTATCATCAACTCCATCGCTGAAATGAGGAAACCAGCTGAACCAGTCGCCAAATCCATAACCTTGCTCTCACTTGTTATCCCCAGAATTTGCGCCATCATTTTGGTAACATAAGGAGGGGTCAGGACAATACCAATTTCTTTTCCATCTCCCAAAGCGTACTTGAGAAATTCGGAGTACATCTCCCCCATAATATCGATATGCCCACCCAAACCATCAATGGATTTGAAAATATTTTCATAGATAAAAGTGAATATTTGCTTGGTAACAGAATTTTCCTTTTGAGGGAGAAGTTGTGCTACTTCTTTATCATTGGTGGTCAACTCGTCACGTTGGCTATCTTTGGAAATTTCCCCGAAAGAAGCCAACATGAGAGTTTTCTTGTCTTCATTGATTTCACGTTCATCTAGGAATGCCTTGATTTGATCAACAACTTTCTTACCATCACGCTTGGTTTCAGACTGCACACCTTTTAAATCGTCAGGTATTAAGCCATCATCAACCTTGTTTCCCTTACAATCTACGATATCCTGCATAGATAATAGCATACCAGAAACATAAAGCACCCGTTGAGGAGCTGTGATGTTATGATTGTGCATCAATTTATTGAGCTTTTTAGCATAGCCTTGCAAGGTCGCTTGGCTATCAATCAGAATTTGGTGTTTTTCTTCTTCGCTCAAGACAGCATCTTTGTAGAAGGTCTCAAAGGTAGACTCATTTTCCAAAAAATCAAAAGTCGTAACCTTTGATAACTCTTTATAGGCATTAGGAGCAGAACCAAAGACATAATAAACTTTGATAGTCACATTTTCTTCGTTGTCACCAGCAACACCAACTGCAATGGCTTCATGGTATTTACCACTATCAATAACTGCTCGCGCATAGTGCAAAGCCCCATTCACTGCAAAATCACTAATGGATTTATCTTCAAACTTAATACCATCCTTTGTTTGAGCAACTAGCTTAGATAATTTGAGTTTGTTTTCAATCAAGATAGGGACTTGTTTGTATTTTTCAATATGAAAATCTGGTTTTCCAAAATTAGTCTTAGTTTGCGTCTTAGCCGCTCCCTTAAGCGCCTCTTTGAGATAAGCACTCATAGCAGATTCTTCATTATAATCCTGCAATTTTTTCAAACCAAGATTTTCAAACTGCTTTTTCACATAGTCATTCACATCCGACTCTAATTTCCAGTTTACCAACATATTATTGTCTTTCATTAAAACACCGTCGCTTCTTCCAGCGTAAACTTGACATTATCTTCAATCCACTTACGGCGTGGTTCGACCTTATCTCCCATAAGGACATTGACGCGACGTTCGGCGCGTGCTAGGTCTTCGATTGTGACACGGATAAGGGTACGGGTTTCTGGATTCATGGTTGTTTCCCAGAGCTGGTCCGCATTCATCTCACCAAGACCTTTGTAGCGTTGGAGGGTTGCGCCTTTACCGAACTGCTTGCGAAGTTCTTCTAGTTCTCCGTCCGTCCAAGCGTAGGCCACTTCTTCTTTCTTGCCTTTTCCTTTTGACATCTTGTAAAGAGGCGGAAGGGCAATATAGACATGTCCCGCCTCAACTAGCGGACGCATGTATCGGTAGAAAAATGTCAAGAGCAAGGTCTGGATATGGGCACCATCCGTATCCGCATCGGTCATGATAATGATCTTGTCATAGTTAGTATCTTCAAGGGAGAAATCTGCCCCTACACCAGCACCGATGGTATAAATCATAGTGTTGATTTCCTCATTTTTGAGGATATCTGCCATCTTGGCCTTGGCTGTATTGATAACCTTACCACGAAGTGGCAAAATAGCCTGGAACTTGCGGTCACGACCTTGTTTGGCAGAACCACCGGCAGAGTCCCCTTCGACCAGGTAGAGCTCGTTCTTAGCTGGGTTTTTAGACTGGGCTGGGGTCAATTTCCCAGACAACAAGCCCTTATCCTTCTTGTTTTTCTTACCATTTCGGCTCTCATCACGCGCTTTGCGGGCTGCCTCACGGGCATCACGAGCCTTAATGGCTTTGCGAATAAGATTTGAAGCCAATTCACCATTTTCCATAAGGAAGAAGGTCAACTTATCCGCCACAATTCCATCCACAACTGGGCGAGCTAGTGGACTTCCTAGTTTGTCCTTGGTCTGACCCTCAAACTGGAGGTGTTCTTCAGGAACCAAGATAGAAAGAACGGCCGCTAGTCCCTCACGATAGTCTGAACCTTCAAGGTTTTTATCTTTTTCCTTGAGAAGCCCCGTCTTACGCGCATAGTCATTCATGACTTTGGTAATGGCAGACTTAAGTCCTGTTTCATGCGTTCCCCCATCCTTGGTGCGAACGTTATTGACAAAGGACAGAATATTATCTGAAAATCCATCATTGTACTGGAGGGCCACTTCCACTTGAAAACCATTGTCTTCCCCTTCAAAGTAAAGAACTGGCGTCAAGGTTTCCTTGTCTTCGTTTAGATAAGAAACAAAGTCCTGTACTCCGTTTTCATAATGGAACTCAATCGCTTCATCTGTACGCTTGTCCGTCAAAGACAAGGTTACATTTTTCAAGAGAAATGCTGACTCATTGAGACGCTCCGAAATGGTATTGTACTTGAAGTCTGTCGTAGAAAAGATAGTCGCATCAGGCATAAACGTAACCTTTGTACCTGTCTTAGACTTGGGTGCTGTACCGATTTTCTTCAAGGTCGTGACAGGTTTTCCACCATTTTCAAAACGTTGCTTATAGATTGCTCCGTCACGGGTGATTTCAACCTCCAGCCAACTTGAAAGAGCGTTAACAACGGAAGAACCAACCCCGTGGAGACCACCAGATGTCTTGTAGCCCCCCTGACCAAATTTCCCTCCGGCGTGAAGAATGGTGAAGATAACCTCAACTGTTGGAATCCCCATAGCGTGCATTCCAGTCGGCATCCCACGACCATGGTCCTGCACAGTCAAACTCCCGTCTTTATTGATGGTGACATCAATACGGTCACCAAATCCAGACAAGGCCTCATCGACTGCATTGTCGACGATTTCCCAGACGAGGTGGTGGAGCCCAGCACCATCGGTCGATCCGATATACATCCCTGGACGTTTTCGAACCGCATCCAACCCTTCTAGCACCTGAATGGCATCATCATTATAATTGTTAATATTGATTTCCTTTTTTGACACAAGGAACCTCCTATTCGTTCATCTTTACTATTCTACAGGTTTTCCAAGGATTTTGCAAAATTTTTCTTTCTCCGGTGTGACAATTTCAGAAGAGATTCTCTGCCTTTCTTCTCCATTTCATGATATAATAGGAGTATGATTACAATAGTTTTATTAATCCTAGCCTATCTGCTGGGTTCGATTCCGTCTGGTCTCTGGATTGGACAAGTATTCTTTCAAATCAATCTGCGCGAGCATGGTTCTGGCAATACTGGAACGACCAATACTTTCCGCATTTTAGGCAAGAAAGCGGGTATGGCAACCTTTGTCATTGACTTTTTCAAAGGAACTCTAGCAACGCTTCTTCCAATTATGTTTCATCTGCAAGGCGTTTCGCCTCTCATCTTTGGACTTTTGGCTGTTATTGGCCATACCTTCCCTATCTTTGCAGGATTTAAGGGAGGCAAGGCTGTCGCAACCAGTGCTGGAGTGGTTTTCGGATTTGCGCCTGTCTTCTGTCTCTACCTTGCAGTTGTTTTCTTTGGAACCCTCTATCTTGGTAGTATGATTTCGCTATCTAGTGTCACAGCATCTATCGCGGCTGTCATCGGAGTTCTACTCTTTCCACTTTTTGGTTTTATCCTGAGCAATTATGATCCTCTATTCATCGCTATTATCCTAGCACTGGCTAGTTTGATTATCATTCGGCATAAGGATAATATCACACGTATCCAGAATAAGACTGAAAATCTTGTTCCTTGGGGATTAAACTTAACCCATCAAAATTCTAAAAAATAAACGCCAGTTTTGAACAGAACTGTGTACTGACCCCAAAAAGTTAGACAATTAATTTATCCGAAGGATTTAGTTCTGTA